>CADCOZ010000078.1 GCA_902803125.1 uncultured Ruminococcus sp. | reverse complement strand
TGACGTTTGATCAGGGAACAACAACCAACACAGCCGCTATCAGTCCGGAATACCTTGGCCATGTCAGCTATGAGCCGGTGGCTCCGGTTGGCGGCGAAAGCACCTCTGATCTCAATGCCGTGGGCGACTGGTTCAGAGTGGCCATTCCGGCCGGAGCGGAGAGCTTCACCGTTACCGACGGTTCACAAACCACCTCTTCGGCGGCTATCTATGAGCTGAGAGCCACACCGACCCGTTATGCAAAGGATTGGACGCTCGGCGATATGCAGTACCGTCTGCCGGACAGCGGCACCGTTCCGACCCTGCTCTATCCTGTCTTTACAGAGGTAGACGTGAATACGATGGAAGCCGGCGGCGATACCGTCTATGATTATGTATCGTCTGTTTTGGCAGATGAATCGCAGGTAGCGGCTTATGCCGGAGCAGATGCCGCCTTACAGCCGAACAACGCTTCCAGTGTTCCCACGAATCCCTATCCTGTGCTGTATGACACAAGTACCAACACGGTTACTTACGAGTGGGAAGTGCCGGGCAGCTACATCTACTTTGATAACACCAATACCAGTTGGACGAATGTGTACGCTCGCATTGGGAATCAGAATTATCTTATGACTAAGCCGACTGGGCAGACATACTATCAGCTTGACCTTGAAGCTAATAATATTACTGTTAGCGGTAATGTTTCCTTCCGTAATTATGATACTGGCAGCGGAGCAGAAACAGGAAGTAAAACATTAACAGCCGGTATGCTGTATACTCCAGACCTTAATACTGGTTATATGTATGTTCTTGGTAATGGGTATAATAATAATAACTCGAATATCTGGGCACGTTTTTCCAACGGCCAAGGCTCAGATGGTGAAACATGGGCATCCAGCGAAGGAGGAGACACAGGAGCTCGAAAGTGGAATTCCGGCAGACTTAAAGGTTCGAGGGCGGCGTTTAGAGTTAACGACAATAATAGCTGGTCCAGTAGTGACATTTATTATGACGTTGCTTTGGGACAGGTTTGGAAACTTACCAGTGACAGAACAGTACAGTTCGTGGGATATAAAACCAGCAGTGGTGTTTCCTCCGGAACAACCATTCCCTTGAAAGAACCTTCAGCTTATTCCGGCAGTGGAACAGCGGGCGGTACCTACTCCGCTTCTTATCAGCCGGAAGACCGCTATCAGCTGATTACCGACACCCCCGAAAACGGCGGCAACGGCACAAACGGCACCACAGGGTTCAATGATACCGATAACTTCATCATCATCAACACGACGATAGATGACCCGCATATCATCTTCTATACCGATGATGCCGGCACAACAGGAGCCATCAACGGGGCGGATGTCAACAATGCTTCCAATACCTCCAACGGCATTAGTCTGGCGTATACCAAGGTCAATAACACCACCGTAGCCGCACAGGCAAATCCCTATAAGATTCGCCTGCCAAAAGGGGCAAGGTCCTTCAAGATTACCGGCAAGAATGGCAACACGACCGTAACCAGTGCGGTTCAGCGGCTGTATCCGGATTCGATAGAAGTTACTACGGCCGGCGGCGACACCGTCACGCTCACCGACTTCCACCATGCCGGCACGACCTTCACCTATAATGGCACCAACGGCGGCAATCTGGCGGTAACAAGCCTGCGTTCGGGCTACACTATCGGCAAAACAGAGATGACAGACCCGCTGAATCCCAAGACCGATGCGGATTATATCTTCTTTACCGATACCAACAACAGCTTTGCTAACAGCAATACCGTTTATGCTTACTACTACGGCGATGCAGACGGCGAGTATACAGCATGGCCGGGCGTTCAGGCGACTGTTGGCAGTGAGGCACCCACCACCTACACCGACAACAACGGCGATACGGTTTATATGTTCCGTGTGCCGAAGGAATCGGACGGCAAGTATAAGAAGGTTATCTTCACCAACGGTCAGACAGGCACCAATATCAAGATTACTGAAGCGGCTGATATGCAAGCCGGTATGAATTATGTACTGGGCGGCGTATCCACCATTGACAATACCTCAACCCAAATGGCGTACGGCACCTTTGCACAGGCCGGCAAGGTCTATGATGTCACCGTCAGCCCGAAGGCAGAGGGTGCTACCAAGGCTTACAGTACCTCTTCCAACAGGGTTATCTATATTGTCAACAACGGTACACAAGATTTGACCAACAGTGTAGTGGAATCCACCCGTTTCCCGCTGGAGGAACTGCACGTTACTTTCTACGACCAGAATAACAACATTATCGGCACGAATTTGGCCGGTTATCTGCCCGATAAGCTCGGCACCTACAGCGGCAGTACATGGACAGCGGCTCAGTATAACGGTGATGATGTTTACCGTATTGCAGTGCCGGACAACGCCAAGTACTTCCGAATCAACAACGGCATTCATAAGGGCTTAACGGATAACGAGGATACCCAGCTGAGGGAGCGTTATTCTGAAGTCAAGGAAATAGCCAACAACGGTCTTTACAAGTTTGTGGATGGTGCTTATCTGACCTCCATCGGAGAATCGCCCACAGACCCGACCAAGTACATTCAAGGCAGTACGGTTCCGACGAGCGAAGCCACAAGACATAATCCCAACTATTTGCTGGAACTTGTCAATCCGCTTGAATCCGAAGAAGAGATTGTTCCGATTCGGATTGAAGAAATCAAGCTGGCAGAAATTGTAACGGATGAAACTGAAGGTGCGAACAAAGGCAAGGTGAAGTATATCAAGTGGCTGAAGCCTGAACCCGGTCATGCGGATGACTTGACAACGGTAGATGCAGAATATCTGGCGAACCAGCCCAGCGATATCGGTGAAAGTGCCGGTGTCACGAAGGTGAAGGTCATCAAGAAAGGCACCTACTACTGGAAGGAACTCACCCCGCCGGAAGGCTATAAACTCAACGAGGATCTTTACGAGTTTGTCTATGATGAGGACGGCAAGGTATACTTCCGTAATGCGGAAGGCTATCTGGAAGAAGTAGCTTCAGGAAATGCTACGGTCACCATCGAAAACGAACCGGAAGACGAACCGCAGGGCGGCGATGTTGTCCTGACAAAGACAGCCAAGGAGGCCACCAGACAAGGAACAGCGGATGCTGTCGATGTGGGTGAAAGCCTTGGTGCAGGCTACGGTTTCCTGCTGTATCATGCAGACGGCACACTGGTGCAGGGTGTGTATAAGAGAAGCGGGGAAGATGCTGTTTACTATGTAGCCACTGTTGGCAGCGGCACCGCTTATAACACCGTCAGTACAGAGATGGAATCGACCACGGCGAACGGAAATACGCATATCGAACTGCCCAAGTATGTCAAGGCACTGGTGACCGATAGCGAAGGCAAGATTCGAGTCGAAAACCTGCCCTATGGTGAATACTACTTTGAAGAAGTTTGTACGCCAAGCGGTTCGGCATATGCCGAAAACTTTACCCACGGTTGGATAAAAGAAAACGGCGAGTATGTATATAGGGATCGGGTGGAGAACGAAGATTATTATGACGCTGTTCCCAATCGAGTACATTTCTCCGTTGGTGAAAACACAGTGGGAGAAACGGCACTGCAAGTGACCTGTGAAGATGAGATGGTACCCGCCTACATCAGATTGTTTGAACACATTGATGAGTGGCGGCCGGATGAATGGGGCAACCCGACCTTTATCTTCAAGATCAAGCAGACCCATACCTACAGCGACACCAATAAGGATCCGACAACGGCTGTGTATACACCGGTTGCTGACGGCAAGGAATATCTTGTAGCTCTGACGGTAGACGATGCCGGCAGAATGACGGTGGATAATTTCCATACTGCACTTCTGAACAGCGAATATCCGAATTTCAACGGCTGGTACTTGGAAACAACAGCTGTTAGCGGCTCTATGGGCGGTACGGTTGTGGATAATACGGATGACAACAAGTATGCGAATGAGCGTCTGTTCGGTCTGAATTCCGGCGGTTGTCTGGAGGTTGAACCCGGTAAATACACCATCAGCCGCATCAATCCGTCAAGATACGAGTTTGTGACGAACTATAGCTACTATAACACCTACGCCAACGCTCCGTGGATTGACGGCTTGTACGACAGCACCAATGACCAGGGTGTACGGAATGATTCCTTGTACCGTCAATGGTACCATCCCGATAACAGCACTAACCCGAACAGAGATGCTGTTAATCACGAATACGGCACAGAAACCATTGCTGAATTGATTCTGGAACCGTATCGTGTCGCCAGTATCCATTACTATGACCGTGTGTCTTATTACGATAAGTTCACACAGGTGGATACAGAAATCAATAACTTTTATACAGCGGACGAAACCAATGCCACCGGCGTTACCGCCATCAAGGGCATTCGGCTGGAATTCAGAGGCCGTGTACAGTTGCCTGATACCGGTAATGCGGAGGTTACGGTCAACACAGCCAATAACGGACTGTTTGTCTGGAACACCACGGATTCTTGTGTGCTGAATGCTTACATCATCCATGTGGACGGTTCTGAACGAGCTATGACCACAGCCGAAAAGAGAAGCTGACGTTCACCTATACAACAGACGATGAGAACGAAACCTTTGATGAGGATTTCAGCTTTGATGCAGAGAATCACAAACTCGTTATTGCAAACCCGTCTGACTATAAGAACCGTATCTATTCATTGACGGCGGTCTATGACGGCAAGTTCTCCGACAGCGTCACGATAGCCATCAGTGACGGCAGCACAGCACAGACACCGTAAGCGGCTTTGGCCAATCAATACTAACAAAAACGACTGTCTGCCGGACACGTTCCGGCAGACAGACGCTTTTTATCACGAAAAGAGGTTAAAAGGATGAAACGATCAAAATATGTCAAATGGCTGGCGATACTTGGTGTGATAGCGCTACTTTGTATGGGAGCCGGATGCGGCGGGAACGGCGGTGAAACAGGGGAAAGCGGTGCGGCTTCGGGTACTTCGGCCGAAGCCGATTCCACGGCACAGCTGATAGGACAATGGCAGTCCGAGAACCTGCCGGATTATATCTATACCTTTAACGCAGACGGCACCGGACAATACGATATGGCCGGAAATATTCTGGAGCTGACGTATACCGTCCAAGACGGGAAAATCACCATGACCTTTTTGACACAAGGTTATCAGCCCGTAACACTCGCTTATGTATTGGACGGCGACCGCCTCAACATCAAAGACTCTTTCGGCAGTGACACCTTCTATAACCGTGTCCAAAACTAACTTGTTGGGGCTTTACCCCAACCCCCTTCCTAAATTCGCCAACTTTTGGTTCTTCACATTATTCATTATTCGTTATTTCTCTCCCTTCCAAAAATCGCTGACTTTTTTCCTTGACACCTTACCGTTTTTCCTTTATAATGATTCTTGGCAGACTGTGTCGGTGATGAGCGGCAGGAATATCTTTGACCGAAAAAAGCCGCCCGCACTGAACGCAAAGAAACATTATTCTTTCGATCGTTTGATAGCATGAAAATGTTTTACTGCCGTGCGGATGAAAATAATCAATACAAAGGAGTGCATGAAAATGCAGGAGAAAAACGTAAAAGGCATTATTGGTTTGATTCTGGCGATAGTATCACTGATTTGCATCTTTGTGGCGTGGTATCCGATGACAAAGCTGACCGGTATGGGTCTTGACGGAAAATTGTCCTTCTACGGCACTGTCAATCTGATGCTGATAGTGGCTGCTTTTGTTTGTGCAGTGGCGGCCATTGTGTTTGCGGCTTTGTCCAAAAAGCATAAGGATAAGGTTGGTCCGAGAAATTCTGGTTTGGTGATTGGGATTATCTGCCTTATTCTCAGCCTGCTTTGTTCGCCGTTTATCGGTTTGTTCACGACCGTTACCGAGTATATCAACAGTGACGGTGAACGCGGTGCTATTGCGGAGGCTGTCAAAAATGACCAGGAGATGGAAAAGAAGGTAAATGAGTTAATCGACCAGCTGAAGGATCAGGTTAAATAATTTAGGTGCAATCAAAACAAATCGGTCAGTGAGCGGCGTATTGCCATTCACTGACCGATTTTTGTATTATTATACACAGTGCCACATGATTTCATGGGCTTCAAAACGTTCCGGCAGAACCAGTTTGGACAGCATTTTGTCAATGACGGACGGCGGCACCGCTTTGCGGCGGTTTTGGTTCCGCTTCAAATTTTCGTCATAAGCTGTTTCCAGAAAAACAATGCGGACATAGGCGTGATAATCTTCACACAATTTCTCGAAATGCGAACGGATATCCGGAGTGATAGAGGTGGCATTCCAGACAAACGACTGCCGCTGACGCAGGAAGGCTTTGGCACGGGAACGGGCAATTTGTACGACCTCTTTTTGCGAACCGACAGGAGGAATGCCGGTTTCCTCCCGTATGGCATCGAGTGAAACCATTGGCCAATCCGGAAAACACTGCTGACAATAGGTGTCTTTACCGGTTCCCGGCAAGCCGCACAGCATGACCGCTGTTGTTTGGGTATTGTTGTATAAATGGTTGTGCGGGTCTGTTGTTTTTCCGGACAGATAGGCATATTCCGCATAGGGAGAGGCAAAGGTGAAGGGCTTTTCATAACAGCTGATTTCTTGCGCCAGTTCGCCCGCTAATAAGACGGATGCTTCACTTTTCGGGTTGCCTTCGGATATCTTGCCGTTGGCATCGGCTTTGGACAGCAGAAATAAATGCTTGAGGGTAAAATCAGCGGTTAATGCACCGTTGGCGGCCATACGCATCAGCCGCTGTTCTGCCTTGTCTTTTTCCATGATATAGGGAGCCGTCATATGGTAACGCACCAACAGACAAACGGTTTCCCGAAACTGCCTTCGTTCTTCTGTGCCGCATAAGCCGTATTCCCGCCATAATAATTCCCTGACCATGTTGGCTCCCCGCAGGGCATGGTTCGGTGATGTCCAAGCACCGTCCTGCCATTTGGTGGTAACAATCTTGCCGATATCATGCAGGAGTGCCGCTAAAAAAAGTTCCTGCCGCTGTCTTTCACCGCAAGCCCAGAAACCGCTGTCGGCGGCCAGACCTTCACAGACCATTTTCGTATGCGTCCAAACATCGCCTTCCCCGTGATACAGCGGGTTTTGCTGGGTGGCTTTCATTTGGGATACATAGACCGGCCAAAGCGATTCTTCAATAAACGGCCAGTTAATCGCTTGGTCAGCCGTTTTCGGTACGACCGACAGCAGGACTTCAGCTTTCTTCATGATACACCTCGAATAAACTTGTCATCGGAACGGATAAACGGTTTGGAATAATGGGGCGTTCCAGCCAATGGGTGGCCGAAGCATCTACCGTCTGCAAGAACGAAGCCCGCACAAATTTCATGCGGTCGATGACCGTCCCGTTTTCCTCCACTTTGATATAAAGCCCCTCCATTTTGTCGGAAGGGTCGGTTTCTTTGATTTGCCGTTTAGCATCTAACCCCAACTGTTCGCTGTCCTCTTTCAGGTGCAAAAGATGCTGTTCG
>CADCOZ010000077.1 GCA_902803125.1 uncultured Ruminococcus sp. | reverse complement strand
GGGTTGGGCGGGAGCCGGAGCCGGAGCAGACGGAGCCGGAGCGGCGGGTTCATCGAAATCGAAATCAAAGGGCTTGGATTCGCCGCAACCGCAGGTGCCGACATAGTTCGGCATAACCTTGCCGCAGTTCGGACACGTCCAAGTATCGGAACGCTCTTCGAGCGGGGTAACTTCAACGTCCAGTTTTTTCTTGCCGAAAGCAGTCGTGGTTTCCTTGATGGTGCTGTGTTCGGTAGAAACCGGATTGACCTGTGCATTAGCGGGCGTTTTGGCCGGTGCAGGGGTTCTGGCAGGTTTAGCGGGAGCCGGAGCCGTCACGTCCTCGAAGGTCATGGGGGCGGGAGCCGGAGCCGTCACGTCCTCAAAAGTCATGGGGGCAGGAGCGGGAGCCGGAGCCGTCATGTCCTCAAAAGTCATGGGAGCGGGTTCGTCAGGAACGGGTTTATCCACAGTCGGTTCTATGGCAGGGAAAACCTCCGGTTCCCACAGCGGTGCTTTGCGAACGGTGATTTCAGGGGTTCTGCCGGAAGGAACATAGGGCATGGCGGGAGAAACATCTTCCCATGATGAGGTGGATTTTGTTCCCGGTTTCGGGGCAGGCAGGATGGTTCTTTTGGGCGGTCTTTCAATCCAAATTTCAGGTCCTTTTGCTGTTTCCGTCTCTTGAGCGGCGGGTTCTTCCGGCGTTTCGGGAACATCTGCTACTTCGCTGAGCGGTTTGGAAGATACCGTTTCTTCCTCATAAAAATAATCAGATGCGGCACGGGATACAGCGATACCGGAAATGAATTCCTTGCATTTCAAATGTTCAGGATGGTTCTGGTAATGCTTTAGGGCGGCGGGGTTCTTTAATGTGGCGTACAAAGCAACATCATAGTCGGATGATTCGGTGAAGTTGTAGCCGATTTCAACAGATGCTAATCCTTCCACTCGTCCGACAAGTGCCTTGAGCATTTTAATCATGCGGTCAATGTTCTGCTGCTTATCGGGACCGTCTTTGATTTTCCACAAGACAATATGTTTGATCATTTGACTTTCCTCCTGTTTGTTTAGTAAAAAACTATACAATAATGTATAATTATTGATAATATTTATATCAATTCTATCATAGAATTGCTTCATAATCAATAAGTAATTTCATTTTTGATGGAGAAAATCCTGTGTTTTTTGGGGAAACGGAAGGAAATATAGGCTGAGCCGTCCGTATTGACCGAACATGAGGGAACAGCCTGCCTGAAAAAACGCTTGCTGAGTGGAGAAAAACGGGAAAGCCGATGGATTGCTCTTTTCTCACGGTACGCTGAAGAACTTCTGCATCGGTTGAATCTTTTCAAAGCACTTTGAAAGGTGAAAGATGGCTATGTGAAAATATTATCATTTGGCAAAACGGCAAAAAAAGACTGCGGCACAAGAATACGCTTGGCCGCAGTTTTATTAGTGATGGTTTGTTTATTCGAGCGATACATCCGGTTATATAACGGAAAAGGAGTTTTTAGAATCTGACAGCTCTGCCCTCATCATTTTCATTGACAACATAATAAGCGATGCCGTTTTCAGGCTGAACATACAGGCTGATGGTATCAATATCTTCCTGATGACCTTCTGCTCTGAAAGAAGATTTTACGGCTTCAACCAGATTGTTCATATCGGTATTTCTGCCCTGGAACTGGAGAACAATAGATACATTCGGTTCTTTGGGTTCCTTAACTTTCTTTGCTCTGGTGGTCTTTTTCTCTTCGGTCATTTCTTCAGCGGCCTTTGTAGTCTTTCTGGGTGCCATAATACATTACCTCACTTTATAAATAATTTACATTAAATATAGGGCGAAAGCACAGATACTTGACTCCGTACTTTATATAAATTATAAACGGATTTTTCCAATTTGTCAAACGATAATATGGGGTTTTTGGGTCGATTTTTAAAAAAACTATTTATTGTACGAACCATACAATAAATAAAATCTATATTTATGCAAAACAAACAATGCTTTTTCATAGCAACAGAGGCATAAAAAGCCGCAAAAAGGGTATGATAAAGAGGACATGACAACAAATGAGGTATTTATCTTGTGTAATTATCAAATGCTGCTAAAATGTTGGAGGTTATGGCGTATGGCAAGAAACACGGCGAATATTATCAAAGGTGTGGGGGCCGGTCTGGTGACGGGCATGATGGTGGGCTTTGTTGGCTCTGTCATGCTGAAAGATAACAAGAAATGGAAGCGTAAATCAGCCAAAGCGCTGGGAACAGTGGAAGACTTGATTGACGGTGTGAAGGATATTTTTTCGTGAGATAGGGGCGGCTGTACGCTGACAGTACAGCCGCCTTTTTGCGTTGGGTCAATCCTTTGGAAAACTTGGAATCCATCGTCTTTTCCAACTGTCCGCAAAAGGAAGGACGGCTTTTTATTTATGGGGACGCTGAGTAAAGCTGCTGTCCGGCTCTTATATCAGCGGACAGCGGCTTTCCGTGCGGAAATTTGTAGGGAGTGCAGGTATCCGGTGGACACCTTGGCCGCAGGTCAAAACGCCCTGACCGAGCCGACAGGCAAAAGCGTCTGTTCCGTCTTTTCCGCAAAACGCCCTGACCGAGCCGACAGGAGGGACTCAAGCCTTCCAAGATTCAGCGGTGTGGGACAGGAAGAAAGAAGAAGTTTGAGGATTTGAAAATCTGCTGTTGAAATTTTTGAAGAGTAATGGTATACTAAGAAGCGTTATGACAAAACACACAGACACAGATACGGAGAGGGTATTTATGGAAATTGCAAAAGCGTTGGAAATTATTACCGGCAAGGTAGATGAAGTGTTGCTGAATAAAGGCTACCGCAAACACACCGTAGCGGATACGGCCAATGAAAAAACCGTGCTGTATACCGGTGATGTGGCCTACAGCATTGTGTACTATTTTGATAAGAAAAGAATCGTTCTGCGTTCCTGTTCAGTGGTGGATGATGAGCCGGACAATGCTTGGAAAACAGCCGCCACTTGGCTGTTTGATGAAGAAGTGGACGGCGGCAGAGAAGCCGAAAATATTGGCGATGATTTTGCCGAAACTATCCGTGGCCCCAAACAGATTGCGGCTCAGCAGAAGAAAAAAGCCAAAAAGGAAAATGGCGAGCAAAACAGTGACCCGCTGTTTTTTGCCAACAGAATGATTGCCTTCTTTCCCGAACTCAGAGATGAGATTGCCTTTGAAAAGGCACATTATGAGAGTTTTCGCGGGGTGACCTTTGCGGAAACGAAGATTCTGCCGCTGCTGCTGGACTATGTTAAAAGAGAAGGCGACAAGAATATCGAAAAATTGTCGAAGGCTCTCAGTGACCTGTACGATGCGGGTGATTTAGATGTCAAGGGCATTATTACTTATGTACTGCTCAACGGTGTTGAGGATCAGACACAATACGAAAAGCTGACGGCCACTTTTACCAAAGAACAGAAAAAAATTGCCGATGCGTCCCGCAACCTCAGAGGCAAGAAAATAAAGCCCGAAAAGCCCAAGAAGCCCAAGAAGTATATTGCGGATCGGCTTCAGGCGATGGACAGCATGAAGAGAAAATAAGCACCGGAAATAGAGAATAGTGAATAGTTCTCAGAAACCAAATTCTGCAAATTTCGGGAGGGGGTCTGGGGGAAACCATTAAGTCCTGCGGGGTCACCCGCTCACCAAAAAGGTTTCTCCCCAGTGGCTGACGGAACAAAATTGCTTTCCGTGCAGGTTCTGAAAAAATACTTGACAAATAGCCTGTGGTGTGGTATAGTAATTCTACCTCATCAGAGGTTGTTTTTTTGTGCCTTTTTTTGAGGGAGGCTAAATGATTCCGAAATACCGGGAGGTGCCGTCAAATGAGAGTAAAAGTAACATTAGCCTGTACAGAATGCAAACAGCGCAACTACAACACCATGAAGAACAAGAAGAACGATCCGGATAGGCTTGAGATGCACAAGTACTGCAGATTCTGCAGGAAGCATACTCTGCACAAGGAAACCAAGTAAGAGAACGGAGGATGCAACATGGCAAAGGATAAAGAGGCTCAGAAAAAGCCCAATATCTTTAAGCGTATCGGCCGCTACTTCCGTGATGTCTTCAGCGAAATCAAGAAGATTACTTGGCCAACCCCCAAGTCTACCTTCAAAAATACGGGTATCGTATTAGTAGCTATGCTGGTGGTGGGACTTGTGATTTTCGGTGTGGATACCGGTCTGCACTATCTGTTCGGTCTGGTGATGAATCTGGCCGGCAATTAAGTGTGAGTGGTTTCAGGGAAATGGAGGGGATGTTGAATGGCAGAAGAAGAAAAGAAGAGGGCAGAATGGTATGTGGTACATACTTATTCGGGCTATGAAAGCAAAGTAGCCGAAAATCTTCGCAAAACTGTTGAAAACAGACACCTTGAGGATATGATTCAGGATATTCGTGTGCCAACGGAAACGGTAACAGAGATTAAAGACAATCGAACCAGACAGGTTGAACGGAAGATATATCCGGGTTATGTGATTATCAAGATGGTTATGACCGATGAAACCTGGTACATTGTCCGCAATATCAGAGGCTGTACCGGTTTTGTATGTTCTGATGCAGACAATAAGGCAACCCCCTTGACACCTGACGAGGTAGCAAGACTTGGTATTACTGACGGCCGGGAAGCCGCCGAGATTATTGAGGTCGATTATAATGTGGGCGATACCGTCCGCATTATTGAAGGTGCTTTTGAAGATTACGAAGGCGTTGTGGAACACGTCGACCTGCAAAAGAACTGCGTCCGTGTGCTGGTTCAGGCGTTATTCGGCGGACGCGGCACTTCAGTGGAACTGGCATTGGATCAGGTGGAACCGCTGGAGTAAGGATTTGTTAATAACGGACAAGTGCCGTTGTTATGAAGGGAGTAATTCCCTTGTGGGAGGAAGCGAAAATATAAGCTGTCGCTCCGGTTTTTACCACGAATTTTGGAGGTGCAAGAAAAAATGGCTCAAAAGGTAACAGGCTTTATTAAGCTGCAGATACCGGCCGGCAAGGCAACCCCGGCACCGCCTGTAGGTCCTGCATTGGGACAGCACGGTGTCAACATTATGGCGTTTACAAAGGAATTCAACGAGCGTACCAAGAATGACGTGGGACTGATCATCCCCGTTGTGATCACGGTTTATGCCGATCGTTCGTTTACCTTTATTACCAAAACACCGCCTGCCGCCGTATTGATCAAAAAGGCTTGCGGTATTGAAACCGCTTCGGGCGAACCGAACAAGAAGAAGGTCGCAAAAATCACCCGTGAACAGGTGCAGAAGATTGCCGAGCAGAAGATGCCCGACCTCAATGCGGCCAGCATTGAAACAGCGTGCAGCATGATTGCAGGTACGGCCAGAAGCATGGGTATTGAAGTCGTAGACTGATTTGCAGACCTAAGTGGGAGGAAATACACTCCGATTTTACCACTGAATTAGGGAGGAAAACCAATGAAACACGGTAAAAAATATGTTGATGCCGTAAAACTCATCGACAAAACAAAGGCTTATGAGACCAAGGAAGCAATCGACGTTTGCCTGAAAACTGCTACAGCTAAGTTCGACGAGACAGTTGAGCTTCACATCAAGCTTGGCGTTGACTCACGTCACGCAGACCAGCAGGTAAGAGGCGCTATCGTTCTTCCTAACGGTACAGGTAAGCAGGTAAGAGTTCTTGCGATCTGCAAGGGCGATAACGTAGCAAAGGCACAGGAGGCCGGAGCTGAATATGTAGGCGCTGAGGAGTTCACTCAGAAGATCCAGAGCGAAGGCTGGATGGATTTCGACGTACTTATCACAACACCCGATATGATGGGTCTTGTTGGTCGTCTTGGTAAGATCCTCGGCCCGAGAGGTCTTATGCCTAACCCCAAGGCAGGTACAGTTACACCCGATATCGCCAGAGCTATCAAAGAGGCTAAGGCCGGTAAGATCGAGTACCGTCTTGACAAAACAAACATCATCCACTGCCCGATCGGCAAGGTTTCTTTCGGTACAGACAAGATCTCCGAGAACTTTGATGCTCTCGTAGCTGCTGTTATCAAGGCTAAGCCTGCTGCTGCAAAGGGTCAGTATATAAAGTCCGTTGCTGTTACAACAACAATGGGCCCGTCCGTAAGGATCAACCCCGCTAAGATCGGCGGAGCAGTTTAAGTGGAATGAAATAATAAAAAAACGCTTGACAATTCAGTGCAAGTGTGATATACTCGTATATGCTGTTGACCAAAGACAGCAGGTGCGTAAGCATAAGGGTTTTCCCGCCTGCCGAGGTTGTGCGTTTTTACATTACATCACTGTAATTTTGTGCGCCTTCCTCTGTAAATGGGAAGGCGCATTTTTGCGTCAATATACAAGGAGGTGAAACGTTTTGCCAAGTCAGAAGGTTTTAGAGCAGAAGCAGCAGATCGTTGCTGATCTCGCCGACAGGATCACAAATTCCGTTGCAGGTGTTATCGTTGACTATAAAGGTATTACTGTTGAGGATGATACAAAGCTTAGAAAAGAGCTTCGTGAGAGCGGTGTTGTATATACCGTTGTAAAGAATACTCTTATCAAGCGTGCAGCAGACAAGGCAGGCCTGAGCGGTATGGACGATATGCTCAACGGCACATCGGCGATCGCTACAAGCGCAGAGGATTACGTTGCCGCAGCTCGTATTCTTCAGAAGTTTGCAGACACTCACGAGCATTTCAATGTAAAGACCGGTTATATAGATAACGAGGTCATCACAACAGAGAAGATCAAGAGCCTTTCAAAGCTCCCGTCAAGAGAAGTTCTTCTCGCAAATGTACTTGGTGCATTCCAGGCACCCATCGCATCCTTCGCAAGAGCCGTACAGGCTATTGTTGACAAGAGCGGT
>CADCOZ010000076.1 GCA_902803125.1 uncultured Ruminococcus sp. | reverse complement strand
GGAGGGCTTTGCCCTCCAAACCTCCCACCAGAGGCTCTGCCTCTGGACCCCCTAAAGGGGCTAACTTCGTGTCGTCCGCAAGCCTTTAAAAAGCTTGCGAAAAACTTTTAACTTGACGGTCAAATCAGTTTTCCCTGTAAGACACCATACAGAAATCCGGTCAGCCTTATGCATCAGGGACAACCCCCTGTCAACCATCACATCGCTTCAGGGGCATTGATTTTGAACATGGTCAGAATATTGCTGATGACCGTCTTAACCGCCAGACAAAGCGACAATCTGGCCTGTGTCAATGCGGGGCTGTCGTTCATGACACGGCAGGCATTATAGAACTTATGGAACAGCGTGGCGACCTCATACACATAACGTGTCATGCGGGACGGGTCATAGTCCTTGGCGGCCGCCCGCACTTCATCTGTCATCAGCGACAGCTTATGAATCAGTTCCACTTCTTCCGGTGCGGTCAGCAGGGCATAATCGGCATCACTGCATTCTTCCGGCATAATTCCTTCGCCTTCCAGCGTCTTGAGAATGTTGCAGATTCTCGCATGGGCATATTGTACATAGTATACGGGATTCTGGGAGGATTTGTCAATCGCTAAATCCAAATCAAATTCAAACGGGCTGTTGGCTTCTCTGAGGTTAAAGAAGAACCGAGCCGCATCAATCGGAATCTCATCCAGCAGGGTAACCAGTGTAATGGCCTTGCCGCTTCTCTTGGAGAGTTTCACCCGCTCACCGTCTTTGACAAGGAATACCATCTGCATCAGCACCACGTCCAAACGGGACGCATCAACGCCCAAGGCCGTCAAAGCCGCTTTCAAACGAGGCACATAGCCGTGATGGTCGGCACCGAGTACGTCAATCGCCTTGTCATATCCTCTGGTCACTAACTTGTCATAGTGATAGGCAATATCCGGCACCACATAGGTCGGCAACCCGTTGGAACGCACCAGTACAAAATCCTTATCCGCTCCGAAAGCCGACGCTTTGAACCAAACCGCACCGTCCTGTTCATAGGTATGACCTTTTTCGGTCAGCTGACGGACAATATCCGCCACCGCACCGCTTTCGTGCAGACTGCTTTCACGGAACCACCGGTCATACCGAATGCGGTATTTCAGCAAATCCCGCTCCAGCCCTTCGATATTCAGCGGCAGGGCATAACTGACCAAAGCCTTTCTTCTGATTTCCGACTTGACATTCACATACTTGTCGCCGCATTTCTCGGCAAAGGCCTTGGCATGGTCAATAATATCCTGTCCGTGATAAGCATCTTCGGGCATCTCCACGCCCTCTTGATACAGCTGGAGATAACGCACCTCCAATGATGTGGCAAACTTTTCAATCTGGTTGCCGGCATCGTTGATGTAAAACTCCCTGTCCACCGCATAACCGGCGGCTTCCAGCACACTGGCTAACGAATCGCCCAAGGCACCGCCTCTGGCATTCCCCACGTGCATGGGTCCTGTGGGGTTGGCCGACACAAATTCTACCAATACTTTCTGTCCTTTGCCAAGGTCACAGCGGCCGTATGCGTCCCCTGCCGACTGAATTTCCCGCAGGACAGCGGCATAAAACGAGGCATCATAGAAAAAGTTCATAAAACCGGGACCGGCAATTTCACAGCGGGATAAATGCGTATCGGTCAGGTCAAGGTACTGTACAATGGTTTCGGCAATCTTGCGGGGAGCCGCCCGAAAGGCTCTGGCGGATACCATCGCCGCATTGGCGGCCAAATCGCCGTGACTGCGGTCAGCCGGAATCTCAATGGTAAAAGCGGGCATTTCGGCTTGCGGCAGCTGTCCGTTGGCCTGTGCTTTTTGGACAGCCCGCATAATGGCTTCTCTCAGACGGTTAACTGTTTGATTCGCTGTTGACATTCTGTTGTGCCTCCTCTATTTTCAAATGCAGTTCATTTTTACTGGCCAGTTCGGATTGTATGTCAATGATATACCGCACGGTCAATTCACCGCCGTGGTCATCTAAATCAACATGAATATATTCCGTATACACCCCCAGCGACAAAACGCCGAAAGATGTTATATACTCACATTTATGACGCTGTCCTTTTTCCAGAATCAGGTTATGGCTCTCGGCTCCGCCTTTCATCACCGTCACCACCTGATCGGCATCCACCTTGATGGTGGTTCGATATTTCTTTGCCGGATGCTGAGCATCATATTCTTTATATGTAATGTAACGGCTGCCGTTTTTGGTGACATAGGAAGCCATCGTTTTGAGTTCAATCTTATCCTGACTTTCCTCTACCGTTTGCATTCCTGTTACCGACAATATATAATTCTCTTCCATTTCCTTTCCCCTTTCTAAGGAAGTACTTCCCTTTTCCTCAACACAAAAGTTTTTCGCAGGCTTTTCAAAGGCTTGCGGGGTCAACCGACAGTCCCCCTCACGTTCCTTTTCCGTTGGTTCGTCAACCTCTGAAAGAATCGTGTGCAGTGGTGTATAGTTGTGTATAGTTGTACATACCGGAAATAATGAATAATGAATAATGAATAAAGAATAATGAATAGTGAATAGTGAATAATGAATAATGTGAAGCGGTCGTCAGTCAGCAATCAGCGAAGTGCATAGTTGTGCATAGTTGTACATACCTTTTTATATTTTCTATTTTATATTTTCTATCATATTGTCTTTTTTGTTTTTATGCGAAAGGGTATATAAACCATGCACAACCCTTCACTAACCACATAAAGAGTGATTCTTCCGCCGCTTCATAGGGCTTATCCTGTTGGTTCAGGTTAATGCCACGATAATAAGAGCCTGTCCGCAAATAAAAGCAATTTCTAAGAGCCTTCCACATTTTTACAGTTTATCCACCTGCTTCATAATGCGGGTCACATAGTCATGGAAAGACATATTCGCACGTTCGCCGGAAGGATACTTGCCGCTCAGACTGAAGCGGAAGGTCTGCTCCACATTCGCAAAATTGACATCCGGTCGAACAGTGGCTTCATAGTGGCTTTTGGCTTTCTGATAATAGGACTCAAAAACACTTTCCTGCCAGTAGGAAGAAGCGGCAATCTTTTTCAGGGCATCGGCATAGGCGGTTTTCAGATAGGCATTACTGTTCAGAATGGCACAGCGAATCAGCGGGTTTTTCTGTTGGCCGCCGGCTCCCGCCGCCGTATTATAATAGGGGGGTTGTCCGGTCATGCCCGTGCCATCAGGGTTATAGCCGTATGTCACGCCCAATGTGCGGTCGTTATCATAGACAATGAAAATGGCCTTGCCCGTATCCTTGCGGAAATAGACGTAGTGGTTATTGTAGTTGTTGCGGATATCATCGGGGTCGCCTAAGAAATAGCTCACCGCTAAGAATTTCGCAAAATACGCCGTATCGACTACTTTCTCAAAGTCCGCTTTGGAAGGATTGTTCGCCATCACCTTCAAAAGATTCTTGAGGGCGGCATGGTCGGAGGTTTTCTTGTTGGTTTTCAGGTTGAAGTTATACTTCTTGCCCTTTTCTTTATCCTCTACGCCATAGGTTACTTCATTATTCACATAGTTGCAGGGCTTCATCGTCCAGCCGCATTTATACAAATCGCCGCCCAAGGCACTTTGCGGCAGGTTTTTCTCCAAAAAGATTTCATCTACCGGTTCATAAATCTTCATGATACCGTAATTCTTGTTGTTAAAATTCATCTGAGCCAGACCAATATGCTGTACCAGAATCCCCTGTTCACGGGCTATGTCAGCGGCGTAAATTTCCCGCACAAAGGTTTCATCATAGCTGATGTTCCACTTGATATCCATTTCTTTCAGGGTAGCCAAGCGGCGGTTCTTGCGGGCTTTGCGTTCCTCTTTACTGCTCCATTGTTTGGCTTCTGTACCATATTCTGCTTCATCGTCAAAAGTTTCGTTGAAGCTGAGTTTATAATGCGACAGATTCAGCTGACCACGCCGGTCATAGACAGGCTCCAGCGACATATTGCCCTTTAAGCGAATGCCGACTTCCTCCAGTGTATAGCGGGTGCCGTTCACGGTCAGTACCAAGGTCGCTTTGCGGTAAATCGGCGACTTGGAACCGATTTTCTTGTACTTATAGTAGTCGTTCTGCAATTTATCCAGTTCACTCTGCGGCACGTCAAGGGCTATCTGCACGGTGCTGTCCAAAGTGAACAGCTGCTGATACAAAGCCTGTCCCCCAATGTCACCCAATGATACAACCACCGGGTCGGACGTTTCCGTTGGCTGAGAACTTTCCTGCGGTTTGCTGGTTTCTGTCGGCTTGGAACTCTCCTGCGGCTGACTGGTTTCTGTCGGCTTGGAACTCTCCTGCGGTTTGCTGGTTTCTGTCGGCTTGGAACTCTCCTGCGGCTGACTGG
>CADCOZ010000075.1 GCA_902803125.1 uncultured Ruminococcus sp. | reverse complement strand
TCGGGGCAATAATACAAATCGGGGCGGCCGTGGCATCAATCAGGTAGGCCAATTTGGCACGGGATATCTGATGTTTATCCGTTACCGGACGCATGACCGACCCAACCGTCAGACAGTTGAAATAGTCATCTACAAAAATGAGTACCCCCAAGAAGAAGGTGGACAGCCCTGCCCCTACACGGGTCTTGATATGTTTGGAAGCCCATTCGCCATAGGCACGGCTGCCGCCGGCTTTATTCATCAGGACAACAATCGCTCCCAGCACAACCAGGAAAATCAGGATACCGACATTATAGCTGTCGGCCACATTGGCAATCAAGCCGTCATTCACCACATACTGCATGACACCTTCAAAGCCTGTGCCATAGGAAATGGCCGCAATCACCGCACCCGCTATAATGCCGGCGAACAGCGAGGAATACACTTCCTTGGTAATCAGTGCCAAGCCGATGGCAATAATGGGCGGCAGAAGCGACCACATGGAACCGATAGCCACTTCACCGTCCATATGGACAGCGTTCGTAATCGGTGCCTGCACAAAGCAGAAGATGACATACACGACAATAGTGCCAATAAAAAGGAGGTTTTTCAAAAGGGTTTTCTTTTTCATAATCACTCACCTTTCTTTGATGGCTTTGACAAAATAACCCGCATTTTGTCAAAAGGATAGCTTTATTTTACCATATCCTGTTAAAACAATCGATAATTTTTGACAAATTTTATTATATTTATATCATTTTTGCATAATATCTCTTCAAAGAAAAGGCCCCCGATGGTATACATCAGGGGCTTTGTGGTATGAAATGATTGCGGTTTTCGGGAAAACGATGATGGTTCATTACTCGCCGATGGGATATTCCTCAATGGCTTGCACCAGACTGCCGATACCCTTTTCGGCCAGCAGGATAAAGGGCAGAACGGTTTCGCTCCAGCCGGCCATCAGGTTGAACCGACTGCCACAAAACTGCTGGGTGCCGTAACCCTGCAGGTCAACGCCGTGAACCCAGAAGTGCGAGTTATATTTCCGGCGATACTGGTCAACCGCTCCCTGCACCGTTTGGTACAGACCGCCCCAGTTGGAATTACATTCGTTATCGCTGAAGTAAATCACTCGGTCAAAGGGCTTGAGGCGACGGGTTTCGTCGTCCTCCAAGGCAAACTTCATCGGCAGGGACAAATCTGTGCCGCCGCCGGCTATACAGTTCTGGTCACAGATATCCAAAATGGAATCATACTTGCCGTAATGAGCAATACGGTAGCCCTCTTTGGCACCACCCCATCTGCTCGCAGCGTCAAAGTAACAAACGGTGGCATCCTCACACAAGCGGCTTGCCATCGCTCCGAGCAGAGTGCCGATGTCACAGCACATAACCGTACTTTTGGCAGAAACAGGCGAGTTCATGGAACCGGATGTATCCACGGCAATCAGTGTGCGGCCGGGAATGGTTTCCATGTTGCTGATGGAAGTGACCAACGCACTTTCCAAAGTCTGATGAATGTCCGGTGTCATCAAATCCTCCTGCTGAAGCATCCGATACGCACTAAAGAAGCGGAACGGCAGCTGACGGCTCTTTTTGACCTGTTCGGGGTCGGACAGTGTCGCCAAAACCGGTGTGACATCGGCACCGCTCTTGACGATGTTTCGCAGGTTCCTCAACAGTGCCATATAGCCGACCTGACCGGAAGCAATCAGCTCTTCCCACACCTCTTTGGTGTTGCCCTTGGCAGAAAGCTCGGTTTCCCATGTATACGGGGTTTCAAGCGTGTCGTCCAACAGCTTGCGGAACAAAGCCTCCTGTTCCTTCGACTGCGGCACGGGGTGCGTGATACGCAGAATGTCCACCAGCTTCAGGGTCTTGGTGCTGCCCTTATATTTGGCTAACTGGTACTCGTCGAACCGCTGAATCACCGAAGCCATCTCTCTTTTGAGGGCATTCGGGAACGGCTTGCCATACATAGCAAGGTAGCAGGACATGATTTCCGTCATGTCATCGGGACGCACCACGACATTCCGCACGGTACGGCGGGTATATTCGTGGGCTTCACGGGCGATGACCGCCGTCAGCACATGGCTGATGGAACGCATATTGCCCACGTTGCGGGCATAACACGCCAGCTTACATAAAAAAGCCGGATCCTCCTTGGCACACTTTACAGCTAATTGAACGATATCGTTATCGGTGCTGCCATAAAACTTCGGCTCGCCGAACATAGTTGTCAATACGGCAGTCACCAGCCGCTCCTTCTCCTGCATGAGATAAGCAGGATAGTTGGAGCGGTTGACGGTGGTGTTCTTGCCCTTTGCGGACGCATTAAACTTTGCCATACTTTTTTCCTCCTTTTCCTATTGATAATGAGGTTTACCCCCCGACCCCAAAGTCAGCTGTTGTCTGCTGTCACCAAACGGATACCAACAGCCCAAAAGCTAAAAAAGACTGTCAGACCGATCCGATCTGACAGTCCTTTCATTCACATACAGAGAAACGGGCGACGACGGACATCATTATGCGCTCGGCCGTCGAGCTGCCGTTCCGAAGAACGGGAGGGATTCGAACCCCCAACCTCATGTCTGTTAGGCGAAGTAACCGCCGTCTGCACTGCTGTATGAAATGAACGAAACGAGTTTGAAATATCGAGAAAAACAAGCAACGGGTTAGAAAAAAAGACACGTCCTCTCATCTGCCGGAACGACAGAGGAGGTTCCCACTCCGGCAGGCTTATCAACTGCCGCCAAAGTGAGCAGGCACCTGGTGTCAATCGGCGCATATCGGATGAAAAAAAAATTGAAGTAACCGTTGCTTACACTGCGATATTAAACTTCTTGCCAGACCGAGAAAATGTGCGTTCCGATAGCCTTCATGCGGCTATCATCAGGGGATAATTTTCTTGCACTGCGGTCATGATAGTGGCCAATGGGATTTATATCATTAAGGGGCGAGAAACAAGCGGAGACGGACTCAATAGGCGTTCTGACCAATTTGAACTACCGTTTCCGAAGAAACGGACGGGGCTCGAACCCGCAACAACCCAGTCCAGCGAAGTAACCGTCGCCTGCACTGCGACCCAGAATGACCAAAGAATAGTGGATAGTGAATAGTGGATAGCGAATAGGGAAGGCTTTCAATCATAGGGTGCCGAGGAACAACAGCAGCGGCGAAAAATAACGCAACGTTCTACCGATTAAACTACCGTTTCCGAAGAAACGGACGGGACTCGAACCCGCACTTTTCAACACAATATTTTTTCGAGTGAATCCCTACTTTCACACACCATTGGAGGAACCGCTGCTGTTGTTTCTCGGCACAAATGACCGAAAATAACAGATAGGGGATCACGGGGCTTTCACGATGAGGGGAAAAGCCGTATCAGGGGATATATATCATCACATACAGAGAAACCGGCGATAACGGTATTTTAACGCTTTACCATTAAGCTACCGTTCCGAAGAACGGGAGGGATTCGAACCCTCATCTCTCGTGTGACAGACGAAGTAACCGCCATCTATCACTGCTGTATGGGATGACCAAAATAACAGATAGGGAAAATATCATAAAGTGCCGAGAAACAAGCGGCAACGGTACAAATAGATGTTCTGCCAGTTAAACTACCGTTTCCGAAGAAACGGACGGGACTCGAACCCGCATTTTCTCAAAATGTCGGAAGTAACCGTTGCCTGCACTGCGGCACAGCATGACCAAAATAACAGATAGGGAATTGCTGTACTTTCACGATGAGGTGAAAAGCCGTATGTGGGGATATATAGCATCACATACAGAGAAACCGACGATAACGGTATTTTAACGCTCTACCACTTAAGCTACCGTTCCGAAGAACGGGAGGGATTCGAACCCTCATCTTTCGTTTTGCATACGAAGTAACCGCCATCTATCACTGCTGTATGGGATGACCAAAGAAAGGATTCTGCCGGTCGCGGCTCTCGGCCGGCAGGCTTTCCATCGGCTTACGCCTTATTCGTTGATGTCGTTGACCAGCTCGTTGATCTTTTCCAGAATATCATCTACCTCGGCCTTCTTGAAACGGCCAACGCAGTATCTGCGAATGGTTGCATAGCCGCCCACCGCAGAACCGATACAGGCATTCAGATATCTTTCAAAGTCGTCCTTTTTCAAGCCGTTTTCGGTCAGTACGCTATACTCGTAGCAGACTTCGCCGTCACGCTCATCATACTTAAAGCTGCCGAAACGCTTGGAATAGTTTTCCTTTGCCATCAGCTTGCACAGCGGATAAGCGTAAATACCGTCTGCGGTAATCGGGAGATACGCCACGATTCTGCATACGTTCGGGTCGCCCTCTACATATACCTTGATACGCAGGTTCACGCCCTTCATTGTACAGCCGAAGTCAAAGATGAAAATATCTTTACGGGGGGAGTTGGTGCTGTAACGCCATTCCTCATCGTGCAGATACTCCACGACCATCGCTTTTGTATCTTCCATACAGGCCACATCTTTAGCTGTCAGGGTAATATCATCGCCGCCGGAGGAAGAAGTTTCTGCGCCTTCTCCTTCGCTGTCGGTGGGCATGAACTCCATGAGTACAGCAAGAGCCGCACTTTTGGCCTGTTCTTCGGTAACCTCATCGCCCAACTCATTACGCTTGGCCCGGAGGGCTGCAATAACAGGAGTTTCTTCTCCGCCGTTGGTTTCCAACAGTTCTGCTATCATCTGATCTAATACGTTTGCCATCATTATTGCTCCTTTCTGCTGTTCAAATGGTTTGTTGTGCTTTCGATGATTCTATTCTAACACATTGTTTCGGCCTTGTATAGGAAAAACAGTCCGTCAAAACCGGAAAATCCTTCCCTTCATACGGGAAAGAATGGTTTCGAGGGGTATTTATCAATCGTTGTTTTCTTACTGCCCTATTATAGCATATTTCATACACATTTGCAAGTTCTTTTTACAAATTTTTCCAATTTTAGAGAAGGACGAGGGAGGAGTTGTTTATAGCTCGAAGCCCAAAGTTCAAAGTTAATAGTGGTTAGTGGTTAGTGGAAAGTTTGCCGACCGGGCGGGTAAAACTCAGCGAATTTTGAAAGGGGGAGAAAAAACGAATAATGAATAATGAATAGTGAATAATGAATAATGTTTAGAATGTCCGACCGGGCAGATAAAACTCAGCGAATTTTGAAAGGGGGTTTGGGGGAAAACTTTTTTTCGCCAGAAAAAGTTTTCCCCCAAGTGGCTGACGGTTGGCAAAGTCAAGCCCTCCAACAGCGTTATTTGGCGAGGTGCCAGGCGGTGTATATGTGCGGGTAGTGGTGACGGACAGATTGACGCATGGCTTTTTTGTCCTCGAATGTCAGGCCGCCGTAATGCATGGCCAGTACACACACGAGAGCCCCTTCGGGGTGATTGCGCTGTTTCCATAAATCGGGCAGCCAAAACTGTTTGGTGACCGTTTCCCAGTCCTTTGGCGTGAGCTGACGAAACAGCCGGTCGGCTCGCTCATACTGCCCCTTTTCTAACACATATAAAGCTAAATTCACCGTGGCTACCGGTTCCTTTTTGAACCATACCGGCGGCAGCAGCAGGGTTTCAATATGATATACCTTATCCGTTCCCAATTCCTGCGGTGTCAGGTGGCCGAACCGCATCAGAAACGCTAAATTGTTGGGGGTGGAAGAAGTTTCATCGCCCATCGTTTCCGCACAGAAAATGGCCGCTTCCCGCAAGGTTCCTCGGTTAAATAAAGAAATGACAGTTGTGTAGGCGGGAATGATATTCAAATCGGCAAAGGTATAAGAGTCCGGCTCAACCAGACTGAAATCGTTTAGGCCGCTGGTGTAGCGGGCCAGATAGACTTCTTCCTGTTCCTCCAAAACACTTCTGACCAGCATAAAGTGCTGTTTATCTCGTGGCCGCACCAGTTTCTTGCGCTGGAAACGGGAGGGCATTCCTTCACAGATATCCTCTGTCCAGGCGGCGGTAAAGCGATCCCAATCCCAGTCGCCGTAAAGCAGTGCCTTGGCAAATGCGATCCGATCCATATTCTGCCGAGGACCATATGTGTCATACAGAAAATGACAGTATCCCAGCGTAAAGGGATCGGTAATGCTTCTGATACTGTAGTCACTTGGCCGCAGGGGAAGGGAACCTAACGCACTGACCAGTTCAACGGCTGTGCGGACATCGGGTTCCCGTCCGTCCGTTTTTCTTTCAATGACCAGACGGCGGAACAGCGGTTCCTGCCGATGCATTTCGGCCAGCATGATTTGTTCGATTTCCGGCAGGCGGCAGGCCTCCGACAAACAGTCAGACTGTTCTTTGTCGGCTATCATCAGGGTGACAAGAGCCGCCGCACACAGCCAGTCGCCGGATGACCTTGCTTCCTTTACCAACAGCGGCACCAGCGACTCCGATAGGGAAAAGGTTTCCCGAATAAAACTTTCCTGAGCGGGCAGGATTTCTTTGAGCAGGGCTTTGGCCATTTGCAGTACCATCATCACACCCGTCCGCACCATGCGGGGCAGGTCAGACCGCAAACATTCCACCGCTTTTTTCCAAGGCGAATCGCCCACACTGCATTCCCAGATGATCAGCGCCAGTGCATAGGCTCCCAGACAAACATTGTCCGCAAAGCCCTCCCGATAACACACACGCAGGGCATCTACATAAGAAGCCGCTGAATCGGTTCCCATACAAACAGACAGCACCTCCCGCTGTTCCTGCGTCAGCCACATATTACTGAAAATATGGCGGCACAGTACTGCGGCGTTTTCTCCGGATACCGACAGGTTGCCTTCCAAAATGGCTTTGAGCTGTTCCATATCCTGATCGGTGCTAAAGACCAGCTGTGTCAAACTGTTAAACTCTTCACTTCTTTCGCTTCCGCTGTCCTCAAGGTCATACAGGGCAAAGTTGATGATTTCCAGCCAACGGCTGTCCTTCAAATGTGCGGAAAGAATTTTCTTGGGGTCGGGAAACATATCATCATCCGTCAGGCAAAGGTGACAGCAGGCGTACGCCGTCAGGTATTCCTGATAGGCACGAATCGGAAACGTATAGACAATCACTTCTTCATATTGAATATCGCCGTTGTCCAGCAGAACGCCCTCCTGCCGAATGCCCTTTTCCACAATGCCCACACTGGAAGCCAGTTCCTCCAGCCGTTCGCCGCAGCAATTCGGGTCATCTTCCCGTATATAATCGGTATAGAAGCTGAGCGACTGCCAAGTATCCCGCATTTGATTGATTTCTTTCAGGGAAATATACAGGGAATCCTTAATCTGCATCTGATACGCCAAAAAGCTCAGGAATGTCATGGTGTCCTCAAAGACAAAGCGTTTTTGGTTATATTGGGTTACATGGTTCGTAAAGTATTCCCATAGCGTGTCGTGGAACATCTGGAACCGATTCAGCGACAGTTTGCCGCTGGATACCTGTTTCAGAATCAGGAAAAGCTCCAGCGGGGTACGCAGAAATTCCCGCAGATAATAAAATCGGCTTTGGGTCAGAATCTGATCCACCAGTTTTATCAAAGAAGCCTGCTGTTCCGGCGGCTGTGTTTTTTGGATCCACAGCTTGGAATAGAGGGACGCTGTTGTATCGGTCAGCGGCACAATGGAACGCCCCCGAAAATTCATTTTTAGTAACAGGGAAATGGTTTTTTTGCCCAACAGTCCCGCCGCACGGGAGGTCATGATGACCGGCGTGTCCGGATAATCCTGCAAATACTGCTGTACAGCCGCCAAAAAACGGCCTCGGAAAGTATCGGACAGTTCATCTAACCCGTCAATCAGCAGAATCAGCTTTTCACGCACCTCGTCAATCCAGTCTTCTGCTTCGGTGCGGTCTTTTTCCTGAAACGTGCCGCTTCTTTTCAGCACGTCAAACATGGCGTAGTTAATGATATCTTTCAGGTCAACATCTCTTTCTGCATATTCTTTTTCCGCAATATCCCGCAGATAAATCAGGCAGGGGATATGGCTGCCGTTAAGGCTATACTGCCGCTGAAAATCTGAGTGTTCCTTTTTGCTGGAACCGTTGTGGCAATACCACAAGGCCACCCGCTTGAGCAGGGTGGTTTTGCCGTGGCCGGCACTGGCCATGACCAAAATGCGGCTTTGTTCCAGTACATACAGGCTTTGGCGGGAATACTGCGTTTCCTTTTCCAGCACGGTGTTTTCTGTTTGGCGGTGGGTGTCCTGTCCCCGCATAAGAGTGGACAAGGCACGGCTGCGGTTATCGGGTCCCCGCCGCAGTTCTTTGGAAGGATTCAAAGAATCGTTCTTTTCCGGCAAAGAGGAGGAAACATTTTCCGGTGACTCATTGTTCTCCCGAACCGTTGTCTGGTCATACGAATCTTTGAAGTCCGATTCCGTATTTACCGTGTCGATCACCTTATCGCTGCTGTCCGGCATCCACTGCGGCAGTATCAAGTCAACTCCCTCTTGTGCCGGATCCGAGGTCACCGGTACGGTGGCCAGACCGGCGGCCGGCGGTGCTGATGCCGTGTTGTTCTTCGGTTCGGCCGGTTCGGTCGGGACAGGCGGCACAGCGGAGCGTGTACGCTTATTTTTGATTTCACGAATCGTATCCGTTATTCTTTCCTGCATGGACGGCATATCTTCATCGGCATCAAAAATTTCAACCGTTAACTGGTTGGAGGCTTCCCGCTCTTTTCGTTCCCGCACCGCTTTGGCATGGCACAAACGCAGTTTGATGTCGTCCTGCTGAAAAATATCCTCCAAACCGGCCAGCGTTACCTCATCATGCAGTTTTCGATACCACAGTTCCTCGTCCTTGGCCGAGCCGTTGGTTCTGTATAAACGTCTGGCTCGAACATTATCCGAGGTGTCCTGACTCTTCTTCCGAATCGAAGCGTCCATGGCTTTTTTGTCTTCTGTCGTTTTATGCTGACCGGTTTTGCCTTCATCGGCTGACAGCGAATGTTCCTGTTCTTCCTGTTCATCGCTGTTTTGCGGATCCATCTCTACGCTGTCTATTTTTTTACTGCGGTCGCTTCTGCGGGAGTCCTCCGCAGAAGTATCCTCTTTACTGCGTCTAAGTTCCAAATTTTGCAGAAGCCGCCTTTTCATGGCCTCCTGCTCCGGTCGGCTTTGCACTTCTTCTATTTTATCTAACTGATAGGCTCTGCTCATCTGATCGGCATAGCTTTGGAAGGCTACCTCTCCTTCGTCAATTTTGACAGGATAGAATAATTCCTCCAGCGAAAAACTGCGTCTGCCGTTTTTTTCAAAACAGATCATATCTAAAAATTCGCCCAGAAATTTTTGATAGCTTGTCACGATATCCATATCGTTCCCTCAGTTCTCATCATCAGCATGGTCATCGCTGTTATCGTCAAGATTATCTGCATTGTCATTTTCCTGCATGAGCTTGCTGACCAGTTTATCAATTTGTTGGAGTGTGTCCTCAATTTCCAGTGGACTGTAGCGGCCGGCGAGATGTTTCCTCAGAGCCGCATAGCAGCTTTCTGCGGAGCGAGCCGTTTCCAAAAATACCTGTTCTAAATCTTCTTGATGCAGTCCGGACCGAATGGGAAAGCTGCTGCGGTATAGAATTTGTCCGTCGCTTTCATCATATTGTAAAGCACCGGTGCGTCTAAAAAAGTTTTCTTTACAGATTTCCCGACAAAACAAATAGTCATACACATCGTATCCGGTAATGGGCAGTACGGCCTCCACCCGACAGGTACGAGGATTTGTTTCCACTGAAATAGTAATAGATAAGTTGCAGTGTTTCATTTTCATACCAAGGCGAAAAGAACGCCTGTCTTTTTTACTGCTGTTCTCACGGTATTGCAGATTACTGTTGTCCAGATATTTTCTAACCACCTCAGAGGCTTTTTTGAGAAAGGCTTCATCGGCTCTGCCGGCGGCACCGTTTCCTTTGGTTTTCTGTGAAGCGGCCATATGCATATGCAGGCATTCGCTAATGGCCGCCTCCACTTCTTCTTCAGAAGGATTCTCTCCTAACTGAACATCTTTCGTTTTCAGAAGGTTCAGCAAAACACGTGCATTCGCATTCTGCTGTTCCCCTTCCAGTGACGCAATCATTTCTTTCAGCTTGTTCAACCTTCTGCTCCTTTCTTCACTGTAATGTTGGAGGGCTTTGCCCTCCAAACCTCCCAGCAGGGGCTTTGCCCCTGCACCCCATTGGGGGAAAACTTTTTCTGGCGAAAAAAAGTTTTCCCCCAATCCCCCTTTCAAAATTCGCTGTGTTGTTGTCTTTCAAGTGCTTGACGGGGGAAAACGTTATAGGCTCCTGCCACTTTATCATTCACCT
>CADCOZ010000074.1 GCA_902803125.1 uncultured Ruminococcus sp. | reverse complement strand
TCCAACACTCTCCTAAGTTCGCTGACTTTCGGCTTCTTCGAATATTATTCACTATTCGTTATTCATTATTCATTATTCGTTATTTCTCCCCCTTTCAAAATTCGCTGTGTTGAGGTCTTTCAAAGGCTTGACGGACAAAAACTCTCGCTCTGCCATTACTTTTCTGAAGGACTGTACAGTCGGAACGCAAAATAAGCCTTCCGACTGTTCACATACTATTCACTATCCACTACCCACTATTCACTATTTCCGTAAGGAGTTAACCATACATGAAAAAGAAACTGATTGGCCTCGTGCTGTTACTGTCTGTTGTCATGGGAACAGCCTGTGCAGAATCACCCCAGATCGTTCCGCTGTCCTCTGTGGTCAGCTCACAGCCAAGCGGCACTGTTTCCAAAACCGCAGACACCGGCCAAGAAAGCGGTAACCCCGAAGAAAGCAGTCAGGCTTCAGTCCCTGCCTATCCGGGCGAAAATCTGCCGGATATCCCGCTGAAAGCCGCTGATTATGAAAAGCTCGTTACCGCCGTTGCGAAACTGGACCTGACCATCATTGATTCTGTTCCGACAACAGATGTGTGGGAAGATGACAGCCGCTTTAACCTTTCGACACTGACCCTCACCGTTAATGCCGAATGGGAAGGAATGACCGCCTTTCTGCAAACACTGATCAAACAGGAAAAGAACAATATTTTTCTTGATAAACTGACCATCGAAAAGGATCCTTACAGCGGCTTCAACTGTACCGTTACTATCATGAACCTGACACCGGTCACGGAAGAGGAATCCGCACCGGAGGACGCTCAGCAGGTCATCAAGAGCCGATTCCGTACTGTTGAACGACAGAAAATGCTCGATGCTTTCTTGGGACTTCATGCCAACTATAGTATGCAGTATGCCGCCTGTACGTTTACGGTTGATGCCAATCGGCAGGCCGCTGTCGATGTCATTGTCGATTTTCTGTCCTACAAAGGCTTTGTCAGCTACCGCTATAAAATCAACTCCTCCGAGGATTTCACCGTGAACAAAGATGTTCGCTATGAACAGAAGTCCGATGACAGTGAAATGCCTTTCCGTGTGGTGCTGACACTCTATTCCGATAAATTCACCGTATAAACAGCAAAGGAAGTGATGCATATGATGAAAGACATCCTGAAAGAATTATGCGTATCCGGCGGTGTATCCGGTGATGAACCGGAACTCCTGTCGGTTATCCGTCACCAATTGGACAGTATCGCCGCTGTCAGCACCGACAACAGCGGCAATATTATCGCCGCTATGGGTGACCCCGCCGCTCCTCACCATATTATGCTGGATGCCCATATTGACAGAATCGGTCTGATTGTCACTTATATCAATGAAGAGGGCTTCCTCAAAGCCGAACCTGTCGGCGGCATAGATTTGCGTACCCTGCCAAGCAGTGCCGTTGAAATTTTGGGACAGGAAAAAATCATGGGCGTGATTTGTACCCTGCCGCCGCATCTGTCGGAGGATACCGAATTGTCCCGTGACAAAATCTGGATTGATACCGGTTATCCGGCCGAACAGGTTCGACAGCTCGTTTCTTTGGGGGATAAAGTCCTGCTGTGCAGTCAGTTCACCGAACTGCTGAATGGCCGTATCGCTGTTTCGGCACTCGATAACCGAAGCGGCTGTGCCGTACTCGTTCGCACGGCTCAATTACTGGCTGATAAAACTCTGCCCTGTCGGCTGTCGCTGGTATTCTCCGCACAGGAAGAGGTCAACGAAATGGGAGCCGCTACCGCCGCTTTTGCGCTGTCACCGGATGAAGCGGTCGTGATAGATGTAGGCTTTGCGGCACAGAAAGGGGTTCCGCCCGAAAAAAGCGGGGAACTCGGCTGTGGCGGTATTATCAGTATCTCGCCCGTGCTGTCAAAGGAAGTCACCCAAACGATACAGACTATTGCCGCTCGGCTGGGAATGGCTTGTGACTATGAAGTCTGCGGCGGTGCTACCGGCACCAATGCCGACAGAATCGCATCAGCACGGGGCGGTGTGCGTACCGGTGTTATCTCAATTCCCGCCAAAAATATGCACACTCCCACAGAAATGGTACAGCTCAGCGATATGGAGTATATCGCACAGCTGTTAGCCATTTATGTAACGGAAGGCGGTGCGGTTCATGCTTGACTATACGCTTTTGCAGGAACTTTGTACCCTGAACGGCATTTCCGGCCATGAACACGCCGTCAGAGAACGTATCCTTCAGGAGATCCGTCCCTATGCGGACAAAATCAAGGTCGATGCCCTTGGCAATCTCTTGGTATTCAAAAAAGGACGACAAACACCCGCCAAACGCCTGCTGTTGTCGGCTCATATGGACGAGGTCGGTTTTATTGTAACGCATATTCTCAAAGACGGCTGTCTGCAATTCGCACCGGTCGGCGGTATCAACCCCAGTGCGGCGTTTGCCAAATCCGTTGTGGTAGGTGATACGGCTATTCCCGGTGTCATTTGTCACAAGCCGCTCCATTTGCTGAAAGATGACGAGCGAAAGAAACATCCACCCATCGACTCCCTGCTGATTGACATTGGTGCCAAAGACAAAGCCGATGCCGAAAAATATGTTGCCCTCGGTGACCCTGTTTATTTTGCCGCACCTTATGAGCATCAAAACGGCAGAATTATCAGTAAAGCCATTGATGACCGTTTCGGCTGTCTGGTGCTGATAGACATGATTCGTCAGCCCCTGCCGTATGATATGTTTTTCAGCTTTGTGGTACAGGAAGAAATCGGTCTGCGGGGTGCCAAAACCGCCGCTTATACGCTGGCTCCCGATGCCGCTATCGTGGTAGAAGCTACCACCGCCGCCGATATTCCCTATGCAGAGGACGAAAAGCGGGTTTGCTGTGTGGGAGAAGGTGCGGTCATCTCCTTCATGGATCGCAGTACCATTTACGATAAAGAATGGTATCGTCTGGCGATGGCCTGTGCCAAAGAACAAGGCGTTAAGGCACAAACCAAAACCATGATAGCCGGCGGCAACGATGCCGGTGCTATTCATCAGTCCAGAAGCGGTGTACGCACCTTGGCGGTATCGGTACCGTGCCGCTATATTCATTCGTCAAGCAGTTTGGCGGCCGTTGAAGATATGGAAGCTGTCAGCACGGTTGTTCGTGCCACTGCCGAAAAGATACTGAGCCTATGATACGTTTTGTGGATACATCCCTGCTCCCGCTTCTGCGTCAGCGGCTGACCGACCGAAACTTGTATGCCTGCCGTATCGGCTGTTGGCTGGACAGCTATGGGCTGTCCTATCCGTTTGCGGAATTTTATGTGCAGGTCAATGCACAGGGACACTGCACCGGTGCCGCCGCACGATACTATCAGGACATCACCCTGTTGCTGACGGATGAAAGCGATACAGACGAATGGCGTTCATGGCTGAACCTCATCGGGTTTCGTTCCCTGCTGTGTGACAGACCCTTGTTGCCTACACTCCCTGCCGAAGATGGCACGGTCATGACACTGACACAGCCGGTTTTGTCCGTTCCCGTCCCGCCAAAGGGCTTTACCCCCACCAACCAACCTGAGCTAAAAGCCCTCTGGACACTGCTGAAACGCTGTGAAGCGGAGGATTTTGCCGTACCCGCCTATGAGGATTTCCTGCTGGACTTCTCCCACAAACTGCGGCACGGCACCGCCTCCTGTTGTGTACTGTTCAGTCACAATCAGTCGTGTGCCGCCGCCCTGACCGTAGCACAAACCGCCCATACAGCCGTCATAGGCGGTGTCTGTACCGACCCGCACCATCGCCGTCAGGGACTCGGCACATGGTGCGTACAGACCCTTTGTCACGTCTTAGCGGACAGAACCGTTTTTCTGATGCGTGACCCCTGCCGCCATTCCCATTTCTACCACCAATGCGGCTTTACCAATACCGCCCGCTTCTACATCTACCGCCCGTAGTGTTGGGGCTTTGCCCCAAACCCCATTGGGGGGAACCTTTTTCTATCGAAAAAAAGGAGCGCGGGTGTCCGGTGGACACCTTGGCCGCAAGGCCAAAGCGCCCTGACCGAGCCGACAGTCGAGACTCCCCCAACGGGGTGCAGGGGCAGAGTCCCTGCTGGGGTTTGGGGCAAAGCCCCAACATCATATTATCAGCCGAACAGCTTGATATCGCCCAGATAAATGGATGCGATATGCTCCGGATCAATACCAACCAACTGGTAATCATCTCCCTCTATCATCAGCCAATAGCGATGCACACTGACGGAAGAATCTGTGCCGGATTGGGCTTCCATGTTGGGAATGCTCCATGTTTGATAGCGGGTGCCATCCTCCATTACTACGGTAACATTGTCATACAAACTGCGGTCAAAAAGACTCTGTACCTCGCTGTAGGGCTTGCTGCGGGCTTTAAAGCTAACAGTGAGCGCATCGGCCTCCAGCGATTCGAGTGTAAAGGATACCGGATCGTGCATAAAATATTCAGGTTCATAGTCGCTATAATTGGAAACGGTTTTTTCGGGGTGAGGGGTATATACTAGTTCCTTGGTGGTATCAATGTCAAACTGACGGGTGGTTGTATGGTAATCTACACCAACAGCAATCTCATAATCCAAGGCAAGCGGATTCTTTTCGCAAATAGCCCAGCCCTCACGGATACCTTTCATCATCAAAACCTGATTGTCCTTCAAAAGCGGTTCATAGGCTTTTCGTATCAGGCGGAGAAAATCGTTTTCCTGCTGTAATTCTTCATCGGTCATGCTTTCTGCATAATCGGGGTCTTCCCAGAGTTTGACAAAGACCTTCCACATTTCCGGATGCTGTTCGCCCAGCTTGACAATTACATCGGAACAAACGGCTTTTTTGTCCGAACGACAGCGAGCCGGCTGATAAACGGTTTCAACCTTATGGTAGGCGTTAATGCTGTTGCCGCGGATGTGCATCGTCTTTCCCTTCAGAGAGCCGACACCGGTGTTGGAGAGAACAAAGGCACGAATGGTTCCGTTATCCTCCATCTGATAATCGATATATCCATAAAAGAAGTCTTCGACCGTTTCACTGCCGACAACATTATTGCTCGTCAGCCAGACCGCACGAAGGGAGGGATCGTCCGTGTGATAGGCCGGGTCAGCCGATCCGTCCGGATAATAATCCGGCATCATTTCAAAGAGATTGCCGTCATAGTCCAGCGTAACCTGTTCAAAGTTTTCCACAAAGTCGGTACCGTCCTTTTTCTTCAGCGTAAAGGAGGCGCATGAAGTGACAGCGTTGCCGTAGATACCAAGGAACTGCACATCATTCTTGTCACTGCTGACACTCAGGTGAGAACCGGCTGAAATGCTGTCGGGAGCATCACCGGCAATAAAGCCGCCAAAAACCTTTTGGAAGGAACCGGAAGCGGCCACACCCACGCCAATGCTCGACAGCACCACGGCGGCCGCCACCAAGCCGATAACAACGCCCTTGCGGGAAAAACGCTTTTTCTTTTTCAGTCCCAATTGGGCAAAGGCATTGGTCTGGATATGACGATAGTCAATATCGTTTTGTTCAATAATCTGTTCTGCCATAGCTTCAAATTCCTCCTCGGTTAATTCGTCAAAAATGCTTTGTTCTGTTCGAATATCTTTCATATTAGTACCCCCTATTCTGAAGTGCTTCTTTCAGCTTTTGTCTGGTTCGCTTCAGCTTTGATTTCACGGTTTCCACATTCATTTCAAGTGCATGGGCAATTTTGCTGACAGACTGGTAATAATAATAGTAGCGGATAAGTATTTCCCGATCAGGCTGTTTGATGCACCGTATCTCCTGACGCAGTTCTTCCCGCAGTGTTTGGTTTTCATAGTCCATCTCCAAAATAGTGCCGTCTGATTCGTCAATCTCGTCAATGTCCATCAGCACCGGCGTATTTTCCTTACGCAGTCTGTCCTTGACACGGCTCTTGGCAATACAGCACAAGTAGCTGTGCAGTTTATCCGTCTGCAAGCCATCAGCATTACGCCAGAGTGTGACGAAAACATCTGTCACGACCTCTTCAATATCCTGATGCTGTAAACGGCCTGAGGCAATATTATAGACGATGGTAGAAATGAGTGGTGTATACTTTTGAATGATCTGTTCAAAGGCTTGCTCGTCATGCTGTTTCAGACGAGCCGCCAACATTTGATTGTCCATCTTTGTTCCTCCTTGTTTTGACCTTCACTATTATATACGCAGGCGGCAGGCCTTTGGGGGCAGTTTTTCCAACTTTTTTCTCTGCCGCATGAGCAACCGACATGAGTCAAGTTCGTCATGCGGTTTCAAACAAGCCGCCAACATTTGATTGTCCATCTTTGTTCCTCCTTGTTTTGACCTTCACTATTATATACGCAGACGGCAGAAACTGATCGCCGTATGCACCGAAACTATTAAATCCACCCGCAAGGAAATACTACTATCTGTATTGATTGAAAAATATCCATATACCATATGTAGTGGGCAGCAAAATCAGCCGCAAAAAAATCAACAGTAATCAGGGCAACACTCCCGTTTTTTTGTCAGAATATACGATATTCTTCTGAACCGTTAACAAAACACCCCTGACCCGTTGACAAAACCATGAATCCGCTATATATTTATGTTACGAATAATACCGCAAGGGCAGTAAAATGAATAATATTTTCACCACCTGATACAGCATCCTATCCTCCTACCCACACCTGTCCTTACTTTTGAATGAAACACCACACAGTGAAAAAGGAGTTGTTGGAATGAAGCAGGAACACGCACAAGCCTGGGAAGGATTTGAAGGCAGAATCTGGAAAATCGAAATCAACGTCCGTGACTTTATTCAGAAAAACTACCGTCCCTATGACGGTGACGAGAGCTTTTTGCAGGGTCCCACAGAAGCCACCGCTCGGCTTTGGCAGGATGTGCAGGCTTTGCAAAAGGAAGAACGAGCCAAAGGCGGCGTACTCAACATGGAAACCAAGGTGGTATCCGGTCTGACCGCCTACGGTGCCGGTTATATCAGCGATGATCCGAGCCTTGAAAAGGTCGTTGGCTTGCAGACCGATAAACCGCTGAAACGTGCCTTCATGCCCTTTGGCGGCATCAAAATGGCGGAACAGGCCTGTGAAACCTACGGCTACACCCCCGACAATGACCTGCACCATATCTTTCATGATTATGTGACTACCCATAATCAGGCGGTGTTCGATGCCTACACTCCCGAAATGAAAGCGGTACGCCATAATAAAATCATTACCGGCCTGCCCGATACCTACGGACGGGGACGCATTGTCGGCGATTACCGCCGTGTGGCTCTTTATGGCATTGATTACCTCATTGAACAGAAGCAAAAGGATCTGGCCAACTGCGGTGACGGCACCATGACCGATGATGTTATCCGTCTGAGAGAAGAACTCGCCAAACAAATTCGTGCCTTAAAGGGCATGAAGGAAATGGCTAAAATCTATGGCTTCGATATTGCACAGCCCGCCAAAAACGCCCGTGAAGCCGTGCAGTGGCTCTATTTCGGCTATCTGGCCGCTATCAAAACCCAAAACGGTGCCGCTATGAGTGTCGGCAGAGTATCCACTTTTTTGGATATTTATATTCAGCGTGACCTTGATAAGGGTATCCTGACCGAACAGGAAGCACAGGAACTGATTGACCATTTTGTCATGAAGTGCCGCATTGTCAAATTTGCCCGCATTCCATCCTATAACCAGCTGTTTTCCGGCGACCCCGTCTGGGCTACACTGGAAGTGGCGGGTATTGGCTGTGACGGACGTTCCATGGTCACCAAAAACGATTTCCGTTTTCTCCATACACTCGAAAACATGGGACCCTCTCCCGAACCGAATCTGACGGTGCTGTATTCTTCCGCACTGCCCGATAATTTCAAACGCTATGCCGCCAAAGTATCCATCCATACCAGCTCCGTGCAGTATGAAAACGATGATGTCATGAAGCCTGTCTGGGGCGATGATTATTCTATCTGCTGTTGTGTTTCCGCCACCCAAACCGGCAAGGAAATGCAGTTCTTTGGGGCAAGAGCGAATTTGGCCAAATGCCTGCTGTATGCTCTCAACGGCGGTGTCGATGCTAAAACCCGTGAGCAGGTATCTCCGCCCTATCAGCGGATCACCTCTGAGGTACTCGAATATAACGAGGTCATTCAGCGGTATGAAGTCATGATGGACTGGCTGGCCGGCCTGTATGTCAACACCCTGAATCTCATTCACTATATGCACGATAAATATTACTATGAAGCCGCCGAAATGGCACTGATTGATACGGACGTTCGCCGTACCTTTGCCACAGGTATTGCCGGTTTCTCTCATGTGGTAGACTCGCTGAGTGCCATCAAGTACGCCACCGTCAAGGCTATTCGTGACGATGCCGGCATTTGTATTGACTTTGCGACCGAAGGCGACTTCCCCCGCTACGGCAACGATGATGACCGAGCCGATGAAATCGCCGTGTGGCTCCTGCGTACCTTCTTGGAGAAGGTTAAGAAGCACCACACCTATCGCCATTCCGAACCGACTACTTCTATTCTGACCATCACGTCAAATGTTGTCTACGGCAAAGCTACCGGCAATATGCCCGATGGCCGCCGAGCCGGCACCCCTTTGGCACCCGGTGCCAATCCCAGCTACGGTGCCGAAAAGAACGGTTTGCTGGCTTCTCTGAATTCGGTTGCCAAACTGCCGTATCACTGGGCATTAGACGGTATTTCCAACACCCAGACCATTCATCCCGATGCCCTTGGTCATTCCGACCCCGAACGCATCACCAACTTGGTGCAGGTCATGGACGGTTATTTTGACCAGGGAGCCCACCACCTCAACGTGAATGTTTTCGGCACCGACAAACTCATAGACGCCATGGAACACCCCGAAAAAGAAGAGTACGCCAACTTCACCATCCGTGTTTCCGGCTATGCCGTCAAATTCATCGACCTCACCAAAGAACAACAACTCGACGTTATCGCCCGCACCTGCCACAGCTCCCTGTAATGTTGGAGGGCTTTGCCCTCCAAACCTCCCAGCAGGGGTTC
>CADCOZ010000073.1 GCA_902803125.1 uncultured Ruminococcus sp. | reverse complement strand
TGACCATTTTGTCAAACAGGCGGATCCCCTTCTGCTCTCGGTCATACAATTCATCACGGCGGCTGTCATCTCGGCTGTGGCCGCTTGGATACTGGAAATCCCAACGTGGGATAAAATCGTATCGGCTGCTGTTCCCATTCTATACTGCGGTATTGTATCGGGCGGTATCGGCTACACCCTGCAAATCATCGCACAGAAACACACCGACCCCGCTATCGCTTCCCTGCTGATGAGTCTGGAATCTGTCTTTGCCGTACTGGCCGGGGCGTTGGTACTGGGGGAACGCATGAGCATACAGGAAATCATTGGCTGTGTGCTGTTGTTCTCTGCCATTCTTATTGCAGAAACACTCAGTGCCAAAAAAAAGACCTGACCGCCGCACCTGTTTTCCCTCTTTGGATACACGGATGGACGCTCCCACCCTGACAGCGTGTGCAGGCTAACCCTCATTAGAATCCTGCTTTTTCAAAAATCCCCGTAAACCTTATCAACAAGGTTTACGGGGATTTGATTGGTTTTCCGTTGCTTAGCAGGCATAAAACAGCCTAAAGATTTATCCTTTTTTCTTTTTCTTCGGGGGCGTAAAGTGATGTTTCTGTGGGAACATCTGTTTATAATCTTCGTCATGAAGTTCTGCCGCTTTATTGCTCAATTGGGAAAACAATTCTGTTTCCAACCGGTCTTTGACATATTGATCAAAAGTTCCCTTGGTGGCCAGAACGTGTTGTTTGCCGTCCGAAATCATCAGCTTCTCCGCAAAAATGCCGACACAGCTTGCTCTAAAGCTGTAGAGTTTGCCGAAATAGTCATCATTCATCATGCACAAATATTTCAGAGCCAGCATCAGGTAGCCGGCCGAACGCCAATGCATACTCGATGGACTGCCGGAGTTCAGCAGGGACAAATACACCCATGCATATTTATCCGTTCTTCTCTGCATAGACAGCACATAAATCACTGCCAAAATGGCACAGCCTTCATGAATCGGTTCATTATCATTATTCGTCTGTTCTTCCAGCTTATTCTTGATAAACGGAAGTAACGAAAGCAGTCTGCTGTCCGGCTGTCCTCTTTGGGGACGCAGATACCGCCAGTCAAGGCGGCTGTCATCCTGCGGGTCAAGATTGTTTTTTGCCAGTAGATGGTCAATAATTTCCCGAAACTGCCAACGAACCACCTCATCCGTATCCAAACCGCAGATGTTCTGCCATTGATACTTTACCATGCAGTTGTTAACAAACGATACCGATTCCGGCGGCAGGTCAAGCAAACATCCATGCAGCGGGAACAATCGGCCGAAAGATTTCATGATGGCCTTACCGAAGCTGTGCGGGGCCAGCCGTTTTTCTTCTTCACACAAGGCCGCTATCGTTTCATGCTCGGCAATATTATGTGCAGGATATTTAACAGACCAGAAAAACCAATAATAATTGATCAACACCTTGGTCAAGGGAGAATTTTCGGCTTTTGGAACATCCTCTTGAAAGGATTCATCTTCGGCGGCTTCTATCAAACGGTCAAAACAGTCCTCCCGCTGAAGCAGACAGTTGGCATACCGTATGAGTTCTTCCCTTGTGGCGGTTTTATCAACGTGGATACGATACAGCACAAAGGGATAAATCCACGGATCGGCGGACATATCCTGTAGGATTTCCTCTTTGTTCATCACCTTTGTGTAAAAGTAGTCAATGATTTGACAGATATCTCTTGTTTGTGTGGTGTATGCAAAAACACGGCGGATCATTGGCCACGAGGAACGCTGTCGGAGAGCCACACGAGCGCTTTCCACCCGACAAAGCCCGATACAGCGATCCTGTACCGTTTCATCGTCCAGAAAGTGATCCGTTTTTTGAAAGCAGCCCCAATCCTTGGCCAACATTTCCCGATAGGCAGATTCCCAATAACGCCATCCCGTTTGGGTGGAAATCAGCGGAATAGACAGTTTGATGAACACCCGAAAAACCGTTTCCTGTCGGCACAGCTGACAGCGAACAAGGGTATTGGCCTTTTGGAAAAAGTGCTTGAATAACAGTTCACTGTACAGGATAAAGTGGGTACTCTTTTTGATGCACAAATAATGCGATAGCAGAATCTCTCCAACCGCTTTGGCATAGCGGTCATTTTCTTGGAAAAGATAAATCATTCTGTCGCAGTTCCGTTCATACCATTCTTCCGGCGAAATCAGCTGATCCGGAAGATATAAAAAAGTTCTTTCGGTGCTGAACAGACAGTGCAGTAAAAACAGGTAGTGGTCATAATCCTGCTCGTTATTAAACCAGATGGCCGCACCGTTCAAAATATGATACAGACGCGATGGCAGTTCTTCCTCCTGTGCATCAATGTAATAGGCACACATCAGCCGCAGCATGGTATCTTCCATCAGCGATATGTGGCCGGATTTCTGAATCTGTTCCTTAAAAATCGCTTCAGCGGTAGGGGATCGCTGAGAAACCAACAGTTTGGTCATGCGGTCTATGGTGCCTTGTGAAGCCCATCCCTTGATAATCTGCTGCATCAGACACTGCACCATTGGTTTGGACAGCTTTTTGGTGCTGTTCAGCGTTTTTTCAAACTTCTCGTCCAGCCGTATGCGATGATCGATACAATATTGAATGACCTCATGACAGTAGTTTCTGATGTTGGGGAATCGGTTCAGACTTCCGCCAAACATCTCAATAAAGTCGCCCGCAATACTTTGTGCCAGCGGGTCATCCGGATGTTGGTGCCAATACAGCTGTGTGACCGTGTCCATCAGCTTGGACGGTTTGCCAATTGTATCGACCGCTTCACCGAACAGCTCCCGAATAAAGCGGTGGAAAGCCGCAACCGCTTCTTTGTCATTACGAATATCCCACAAATACTCTCCGAACAAACACGGCTTTACCGAAGAAAGTACACCTTTATCCGTTATCTGTATCAAAGACATATTCGGATATTTCTTCAAATCAGACAGGAAACGGGGCGTACAAAAACGAATTTTGATCGGTTCCAAACCGTAAAAACTGTTGCTTTCATTCCAATAAGAAATACCGCTAAAGAACCTTGACAAACAATCCGGCAGGAGTTGCAGCAGTGACAGCATGATCTCTTCGCCCAATAAGCTGCCGCCTTCTTTTGTCCAGGTATCTTCTGTCAGCGGCGGCAGCAGTACAGACAGCACACCGCTGCCGGATAAAACCCGACAAACCGCTGTAATGATACGAGCCAAGCCGTCTTTGCCACAGCAGGATAAGACATCTTCTTTGGAAAACGAGGCGGTTTCATCCGGCATGACCAGCGATTGATTCAGCGGAATGGGATGATTGGTATCCAAACCGCCGCAGCGGGTATTGACACTTTGATAGTCGTCAAAGCTCTTTATTTGGGACAGGGTCGCCGGTTGTGCCAACACCTTTTCCCTGTCAGGGCCATCAATACAGTAGGAATGAACAAACGTACTGTTGCCGCGGAAGTCACACCGATCGCTGACACGAAAAATGCGGTTCACGATCAAACAGTCACCAAGATAACTCAAACGAAGAAGGCCTCTGTTGCCGCCGTTTGGCGTATCCACATTGTCCGGCAGAACCGCTTTGGCAATACTGCTTTCCAACTCCTGTCGGAAACCGGCTGTATATTGTGTCCAGGAATCCGAAACTGCGGCGGTTTTCATGCCGGCCAAAAGGGATTTATCGTAAAACCCTTTTTTACAGCGAAGCATCAAGTGCTGAGAAATCACATGGATCACTCCTTATTCTTGGACACAAATTCATACCAAGTATTCAAATAATCGTCCCTGAACGTATCATGGCTTCCCACTACCCGCTCAAAAAAGAACCAGCATTTTTGGGTCACGTCTACGGTTTCATAGCTTTCGGGACGGAACATCGGAGGAATGACACTGAAGAAATCCAGCAGATACAGCAGCGGCAGAAACAGGAAACGGTGCTTGATCTTCTCGATGGCTCTGTCGATATAAGCAGACGGCGGAACAAACTCAAATTCCGGCTGATTGGGTGCATGGCCGGTCTCACCGTCATGCGAACCGTTTTGGGCTTGTTCCTTTTTTTTCTGTTCCTGCTCCCGCTTCCATTCATCATATTGTGATTCTCTTAATCTGATCAGTTCTCCCTTATCATCCTTAGCCGCTAAATGGTGTTCATAAACCGTACATTCATCGCCAATGGCGGTAATCGGAATAAACGGCATGGTACGAATGTCGAAATGCTTATCCAGCAAAGCGTACCAAGAAGAACCGTATGTGAAGGTTTTGAAGCATTTGCGGGTGCTTTCGCTCAGCTCACGAAAGGCCGCCGCAAAATTACTATCTTTAGAAAAGGCCATGGAAAAGCCCGGTGCTACAATGGGATCAGCCATGGAAAAGCCGGATAACTTGCCAATATGGTTCTTAATGTAGTCCTCAATCTCATCTTGTTTGGTCACCATCAATACACAGGGCTTATTGATAACACCTTGGACACCCTCGAAAATTTTGCTTATTTTCTCCTGGAGTCCTTCGGAAAGGTTTTTATCAAAATCTCGACAATGGCCATAGGCTTCTCCCAAAGAAAAAACCGTCGGATCGGTCAGCACCAAAAAAGCATCGGCTCGCTGAAGAAATAACCGTGCTTTTTCAAAATCCTCCGGTCGGGATGTCGTATAGACCTCACCCATAATATCACGATAGCAAACCACGCATTCACTGCATTCCACGTTTTCACCTTTTCTGCGGTAACCCACCCGAATACAATACGGCGGCGGAATGAAACCGGTACTGTCCGGAAAACGAGCATCATTGTTAAAATTTTTGGAAGCATCCGAAATGATTTCAACCTCTGCCTGACCTTCTTCTGTTATACCCAGATAGGAATCCTCTCGTGAAAAGTAAAGCCTTCCTCCCGGCACGGTCAACTCTCTTCTGCGGTCATCCCGCTGTGCAGCGGGAACCATCATGTCTTGATCGTCATCTTCCATCGCACTGTATTTCCTCAGAAAATAATCCTGTATGGTAAGATAAACCGTTTTACCGGCCGCTTGATGACCGATAAGCCCAATGGTGATGATGGGACATCTCCCGATAGAGGAAATGACCTTTTCCCCGCACACAGGGCAGTAACGGTTAATCTCCGAAACATATATTTTTCCCTCATAGGATTGGCCGCTCCATTCAAGATCATATATCTTCAGTACCTCTTTGACCTGCTGTGTCTGAACATTCGATTCCATTTCATAAACGGCTTTTTTCTGTTCCAAGGCATCTTTCAGGTCTATCAGGGCATCGGAATCCATCGATTCCTCCGTACCGCCGCCATAGGGACGGGAAGCCGCAGAGGCTTGACCTCCCATCGGTGAATTAAGGGGCGAATTTTCATCATATTCTTCCCCTTCTTCTCCCTCTTCGCCTTCGTCTATCATCACATTCTTTTTGAGAAAAGAAGCCGTTGCCCCTTCATTTTCGTTGAACCAAGTGTCTGTTTCCTTTTCTTCGGGTGCTTCAGGCTCCGGCGTTGGCTGCGGCTTCGGCTTCAGACGCTCCATCAGGTCAGCCACACGGAAAAGCAGTTCTTCTTTTTTTATGTGGCTGAAACAATATACGCATTTACAAGTAAACATAGAATCTCACATCCTGTTTTTCGATATTTTCTTATCGCCTGTCGATGACTGCTTTTTTCTCCGCAGCTTCTTCCAAAGTCTGCCCAAGAAACAGCCGGCCGGCTGATCTTCATCGGGATATTGATACAGCACCTCAATTTTTGATCGTTCCTGCTTCACCACAAAGTTTTCAAATCCGTCCGGAACATAAATACGCAGGGTGGTTTCTTGATCAATGATTTGCGGGATCATAAAGTCAAAGGGGCGGTCGTTGAAGGTGTAGGAATAGTATATGTATCCTTGGGGAATCTCTAAGCCCTCCTGCGGATACAAGGTCAGTTCCAGCAGTGTCAGACCGGTTTGCGGCGTTAAACGGGTACCCAGCGACAGGTTACTGGCTGCATATTCATCGGCCTGATTGACCTGATAGTATAAGGTTCCTTCAATGGAGATACCCTTGACAATCAGATTATCAATCCCCTGTTCGCGACACCATTTAGCAATCGCCTCGGGTTTATCGCTGCTGTCAGAGGCAGGGTTATCCCCTGCGGCCAGGATAATAAAGCGATGCTCCGGTTCCCTCTCTGCCGCACTTTGAAAGGTCACACTGCCGTCCGAAATCTTCGCCCGCTGAAGATTCGCATCGGAAAGGTTATACAGGTCCGGGTCTTTTTCAGTCACCTCAAAGAGAATCACTCTGGTTACAGAGGGATCTTTTTGTTTTCTGTCCCATGAAAAACGAAAACGACCCCTTCCATCATAGTCACAATTGATATCTTCAAATTTAATCATTTGTTTCCCTCCTGTGTGCTGATCCATTTACCCGCTCTGTCCAGAAAAACAAATTCAATGCGGTCCTGCATTTCTTTTGTATCTATCAATTCGCTGACAGGATGAATTTTTTCGAGAACTTCTTTACCCGTTAAGGCACTGCTGCACATAACATAGTTTTCTTCCACCACACCGGAAGCCGGTGCAATCCCTGCTGTATCAACGTCCAACAGCTTTTGCCACGATTTCAGCACCTTCCCGTTGTCAATATGATGGTCGAAATGCCGCAGATACTCCGTTATGCTTTCCTGTGAGAACCCTGCGATCTCAAACAGCTTTTGACAAAAGATGTCCACAAAATCCTCTTCTGACTTTTCGGAAAACAGCAGGTCAAGCCATACGTCCATCAGTTCTTTCCGGTGCTTGTCGCCCCATTGAATGCCGGAGGTATCTACAGAACCTTCAAGGCCGCTGTAAAAGCGAATACGTTCATCAAGGCTTTCTTTCAAGGTGGTCAGACAGCTTTGCAAACCGGAAAAACGCTCTTTGGCTTTCAGGAACCAAGAGGCATTTGTGAACATTTTCTGATAAAATGCGGTACTGCGGTTTGTCATTTCTTTCGACAAATCCGTCAGATAAATCGTGATTTCATGATCCTGCGGCAATATATGGTTCTGTGACAGCTGAAGGGGTGCTATCCTGTTCAAAAGTGACTGCTGTAAGCTCTCATCAAAGAGATAGGACAGGCCGGTCAGATAGTTTCCGTAGCTATCCTGATATTTTCGGAAAAAGCTGCGGCAGTCAATATCATTCAGCAAAGGAGTGTACAACGGCAGATACCGCAGGTAATATTTTTGGGCAAAGAAACGCAGTTTCTTCTGCTTTTGGTCACTGCCGGCATTCTTATCAAACAGAATACTGTAAAAGGGAGCCAAGCTAATGGTTTTACTGTCATAGGCCAAATGATTACCGCCGTTATCCCGTTTACACGGCAGGCTTTCCAACCTGTCCCATACTTCATATAACAGTTCGGATAGCTTTTCCCCCAACTGCTTCAGCTGTTTATCCGCATCTTCGGGATCTTTTTCAAAGAATTCCAACAGGCTTTTGGCTCGCAGAAGTTTTTCCATGTTTTTGGGCTTGCGTATGGTCATCAGCCGTGCCGCATAGCATTGAATATCGGGGTCGCCTGTTTTTCCGAAAACACTGTTCGTCTGACACGGCAGCAGGAGTGAAAGCACCGCAATCGTTTTCAGGCGGTTTTCCAGCGGAATAAAGCCGTGGCTGTTTTGGGGATAGAGTATCAAAAGCGGCAGGCTTCTTTTGAGGAGCTGCTCATTGGACAGGATTTTTTGAATAAACGCATCGTTTTTGAAATAGTCACGCCCTGAAAACAGCACCGCCGGCAGCCAGATATCATTGATGGCATGATGTGAAATATAGACCAGCATTTTGCTGAACCATTGATGAAAGTTCTGCCAAAGGGATTCCGGAAACTGTTCTCCCTGCATGAACACCGGCACCACCGCAAAAGAACTGGTATATCGGAGCTGGTTGTCCCTGATAGCCGTATTGTACTGTTCTTCAAAACGCTGAAAAACCGTTTCGCCATCATTTTCTTTGGCCGACAAGGAAAGATATAATGCATTCTGTGTCAGAAAATATTCCTTCAGATAAGCCTTCAGCAGCTGTGTTTCCGCAAAATCCGTATCGTTTGGGGAAACAGGCTCGCCGCTGATGATCAGGTAAATGGTCACCCGATCCGAATGAAACGGATTTCGATGAACCGTCAAGTGTGTGTCAGAAGTTTCCATGGAAATAACCTTTTCTCGAATATCCATAAAAGCATTCCTCCTTCAAATCGCTTTCTTCACCAACACCACGGAATGCTGTTGGAGGGCTTTGCTCTCCAAACCTCTCACCAGAGGCTTGGCTCTGGACTCCGCAAGCCTTTGAAAAACTTTTGTGTTGATATTTCATGAGTTTTTTCCTCTGCGGTCAGCCGCCAACGCCCTCCGATCAGAAGGGCGCTGGCGTTCAGTCAGAGGAATCTTCGTCCGTTTGGGTTAAAGAACTTCAGGGTCATCGTCATCTGTATCAACCGCAATCTGATCAAGCAATTCCTTACAATAGCGAATGCCTTCTTCATAGAAATAACGTTCATCGCTATCCAACTGTGCATTCTTCAAAACAGACTGGAATTTATGGCGTCTTTCCTCCAGACGAACCCTTGCTTTGTCTGCCAGACTTTCTCCTTTGTCAAGGGAAAGAACACTGTTGTCTTTTTCAATGCTTTCCAACAGCTGTGTCCAGTTGGCATTGATAACCTCACTCCAAACCTTTCCGTCAGGGGATTTTTGCTTCAAAAGCTGCTGGATAAACGTATAGAGCTTGTAATCCAACAGGGGATCTCCCTTCGATACTGTTTCCGCCGCCGTTAACACGGCCGCAAGATTTTCACGGCAGGTACTGTTCACACGAAGCAGATAGGCTGTCTTATCTTTGCTGACAATCATCAGCTGACAAACCATCGCTTTGATATAGTAAAGCGGTGCTTCCGAAATCAATACGCTGAGAATCTCATTGGCATAGATCAAGCCGGTTTCATAAAAATTCGCAATACGAAGGTAGTGTACTTTTTCCTTCGGATTCGGTTCCTCACGAGCCATTTGGAGATACTTTTCTTTGGCTTCCACAAAGGCACTCACTCTGGTTTTCAGTCGACCCGCTAAAACCAATCGGCTTTCGATTTCCATTGAATTGTTCCAATGCTCATCAATGCATTCCTTCCACGTTTTGGACGCATTCATTTTTTCATTCAGCACAGGGACAAAACGCTGGTAAAGAGCATAATCAAAATCATCTCGGTTCATGCGGATAGAGCCATCCTTCGAAAGAGGTCTTTCCGTATCTCTGGAATGCAAAATACTGCGGCCGGTGCTGTTGCTGTAGGCCATCATGCCGCAAACCCATGCCTTAATATAGTATTCCGGCAGGGTAAGACTGTCTGCTAAGGCCGCATATTTTTGCAGCAGGCGATATTCCCGCTCGATACAGTCACAAAGATAGGAGTTCAGCAGGGTCGTTTCCTGAATGTTTTCCATCCGATCTTCATCGGTGCTGTTGGCGGTATTTTTATAGGTACCCATACCGCTTAACTTAACGGGGGTGGTGCCGTTTCTCCAGATGTTCTTAAAGATGATGTCCAGAGAGCGTTTTTTTGCCTCAATCGTGTCGCCGGAAATTTTCACGCTGTCAAGGTATTCTTCCGGCGTTTGCCCCAGAAATTGATCAAACCCAACGTGCAGCAGGGCGGTTAACGGCGGGTCCGTAGGATCATCGGAAGGAACAATCACGCCATACTGCCGGCAGTAGCGGAACATCTCACGATACTTTTCGTTTCTGTCGATGGTATGCTGACAGCGATCCGTATCATCCTGCCAAGAGGTTTCCGTTCGGGGACTGGGGAACGCTTCTCTCCAGCGATAGTCAATATGCTGTGACACACTGGGATACGTTTCATAGATTTTTTCCCAATCCTTTACGCAGGCGTTATTGATGATGGAATAGCCCTCGGCCACCTTTACCACCGAAATGCGGCTGACATCGGCACTATACATTATCTGAACATTATTAACATATTCGGGGTTCCTCTGCCAGCTCTGTGCCTCTGTTTTTATATTCGGATTGTTCGTGGCCGGCACAAAGAAAATCGTAAAATCCTGTACCGTACCCGCTGTATCCAATGCATTCTTGTGGAAGAACGGATGGACGCTTTGATACATATCCGTCAATTCTCTATGAACGCCTTCCGTAAAATTGGTCGGATATTTGCTTTGATAAATCTGTTCGATGGATACGGTTTGATACAGGGTATTAAGGAACTGAGAGATAAAGCCGGACAAACTCTCGTCAATATGGATCGCTCGGAGTTCTCTTTGTGGAATACAATCCGCTCTCTTTTGTGTATGGGCGATTTGTGTGCCGATCCAATCCCGCATATTGTCCCGCAGGAAAGCAAGGAAGGTGATTTTGGCTTGGTCAACACAAGAATCAAAAGTCGGCTGATAGGCCGGATTCTCAATAAATTTCATGGGAGTAATCAGCAAACTGTTATCCGGGTGTTCCTGATAACCCTCTTCTCTGGCTTTTAAGGTTTCATAGTTAGCGGCAAAAATATCCTTTACGGTCAGCACTGTATCGGCCAGCAACTCAATGACCAGGTCATAGTATTTTTGATACACCTTGACAATCACTTCGCACAGCTTGGCCATATAATAATACTTATCGGCCAATCGCTTATGGGTCTGCCAATCGTCCACCGCCTGTAAAAAGGCATCCATATTCCTTCTGTTGTGATTGTGTCTTGCAAAAATCGTCTTGCACCCGTTGTTGGCATCAGAAACCGCTAAATTGGCTTCGGCGGCTTCCTGATCGGATATCCGTGCAAAATAACTGCTCATACCGTTAAAGAGGTTGATCAGATTATTGCAGTAGGGAGAACCGATAATATTGCGCAAATAAACAGGCCCTCTGTGCTCATCTGCCAAAGCATTGAGCATATAGGTTTTTAATCTTCCTTCCAGTGTACCGATGTTTTCTCCGTCACTGACCGTTCTGGTACTGCTGTCCAGTTTACAGCCGGTCATGGCTGAAAAGTTGGCGTTCAGTGCCGTTTGATACTCCTTCGTGGCCAGATAGGCATCCATCCACGGCCGTGTTTTTTCATAACCGATAATGCCGTCATCCCAAATATCGATTTTCTGATATCTTCCCGGTGTAAATAATCTCTTGCGGGACAGTTCCGCAGATGAAGAGGTATTTTCTTCTATCATTAACATGAGTGTCTGTTCAATGCCGGTCTTTAAGTCCAATCCGGGGGTGAGATAATCATTACCAAAGCCAAGCTCCCTCAAGGCCGCTACCATATCTTCCTCTGTCGGTACTCTGTTCCACACGCCGGAAAGGGCCTCAAACATCTTACTGACCACAAGGGTGTTGATTTCCAGATACGGAATACGCTTGACCGTTGAACAGGTGGACATATAGCGGTAATTGGCCGGGAACGAGGCCGCACCGCTATTCTGGTCAAACCAGTTAGTGGCATTATCCTGAATGGCCGAAATACCGGCTCCCGCCCCTTCACCGTTATCTGTTTGGTCAGCAATCAGTTCAAACACACTTTCCGCCACATCCGTAATGACCTCTTCGGTTTCATGGGTTAATCCGCCGTCATCAACGCTGTTGATCAGATAGCAATAGTCCAAAGGTGTGTCGGTGCAGTTAATGCGGGTAATGCCTTTGCCGAACCAATAAGAAGGAATCTGACTGCCAAGCACATCCAGCTGATCCAGTTCCTTCAAAGCGGCGAATGCGTTGCTCTTTCGTCCGTTATTACCGGCAGATTCATTCTGTAGATCCGGCAAAAACAGATAAGCGGATATCGGTGTGGCAGAGGTTGTAATGGCGGGTGCCAACTGTTTGAGCAAAAAGGCAACATCCATGAAAGAGCCGGAACCGGTGCCGCCGCCCAATCCGGCGAACAGGCAAATTTGCACCGTGCCGGCTTCGGCCGCCAGTGACCGGACAACCTGATCCACAAAGCTCTTGACTCTCTCTTGATGATAAAACAAACCCACACGTCCCAGCAATCGTTTTTCACCTGCCGCCGGACTGGTGGGCAACCTTCCGAGGTCGTCACGCTGAGGGGGCAGGAAACCGGCATAACCGTTCTCATCGTTCCGTCTGTCATTATACATCCCGTTAACAATGATGTCCCATGAACTGCGGGAAGTCGGCGTTTCCGAACCGGTATAGAGTATTTCACTGCGGTCGAATTTGGTATCGGCATAGAACATTTTTTCCAAATCGCCGTTTTTGGTATCTATCGCCAAAAATTTGATACCACCGGGCAGCTGTGAATGGTCGTCTTCCGGCAGCTTCATGCGGGTCATCACCTCGTGCTTAATACGAATCAGGGTACTGGTTCCCATGCCGCCGATGCCCACCAGCAGCCAGCGGGTCGCCTGATTTTTCTGGATACGGGACCCTTCATAGTACAAGCCGCCATGCTTATCCAAACTAAAAATATTTTGCAGTTTTGTTCTTTCATTCTCAGATAAAATCATATCATACTCCTCCAGAAATAAAGAATAAAGAATAAAGAATAACGAATAATGA
>CADCOZ010000072.1 GCA_902803125.1 uncultured Ruminococcus sp. | reverse complement strand
TCCGGTCGCTTTGGCCTTGCGGCCAAGGTGTCCACTGGACACCCGCTCTCCTTTTTTTCGCCAGAAAAAGGTTTCCCCCAACGGGGTGCAGGGGCAGAACCCCTGCTGGGAGGTTTGGAGGGCAAAGCCCTCCAACATTATTATTTGCGGACCTTAATACCGCAGGCTTCGATTTTGGGGATAAGGCCGATGCGGGGTTTGTCGTCGTCGGGGAGCTGGGGAAAGTCGTAGGCGGGGAAGTCGTTGCCTTCGACGATGGCGGGACCGTTCACCGTGAGGCAAACGTCCCAGCCGACATAACGGAAGGTCGGAATCTCTAAGGCGGCTTTCTTGACTAAGGCCTTGACTTCGTCCATGAAGGGCAGTTTGTAGCCAACAAACGGAATGCCTGTGGCAGGGTGGGCATCATAACAAACCAACGCAGAGGTGTGGCCGCGTCCGATGATTTCGCCTTTGTCGAGGTCAAAATGACAGGCTAATCCGCCGTTTTCAAGGTTGTCAACAAACTTGCCGTTGTTGCCCATCTTAAAGACCGCATACAGAATATGGGCTTCGCCGTTGTTTACGAGCGTAACGATACGCAGACAGTTGAGCGAATACGGATAGATTCTGGCAGCATCGGGGTGCTGTTGAATCACCTCTTCGATAACGCCGAAATTCTTTTCGGGCTGACAGACATATGCATAGAGTTCTTCGGTCGTGGCAAAGTCGGCTACCTTGATTTTTTCAATGCCTTTGCCGCTTTCACCAATATTCGGCTTGGCAAAGAAATAGTCCTTGCCGGCGATAAACTGCTTGAAACGGTCAAAGTCGATTTCTGCCAAGTCGAGGATCTCACGCCCCGTATAGGCGGCAAACCGCTTATCGAACAGGTTCTTTTCGTCAAAAATACGCACATACTGTTCATCGTTCATGTGAGAAATCAGCCACTTATTTTTCATGCGGGTCATGTAAGTCTTGCGTTCTTTGCCGTTCATGTTGTAGAACTCAAAGATGATATAATCATTATAGCCGGCCCCGTAGCGGATGGAACAGCCGAGCATATCAAAAAACGTGGTGAACTTGCTTTTGCCGGACTTTTCATGCACCGTGTTGATGGCTTCCTTCATTTTCTTGAAACTGGCACCGCCAAGCACCCGAAAAAAATACTTTACATTCATGCTTTCTTCTCCCTTTGTCCACTTCCCGTTATTTCATCAGAGGGTCGCTAAAACCTCCTGTACGGACTGCTTGATAATCGCCATACCTTCAATCAGTTCCTCTTCGCTGATAACCAGCGGCGGCATGAGCTTGACCACGGAATTCTTGCGGCCGGCTCCCTCAATGATCAGTCCATGCTCAAAGCACTTTTCAATCACCTTATCGGCCAGACCGACCACCGGAATATTTTCAAACTCAATGCCCCAAATCATGCCGATACCACGCAGGGTAAGACGGCTGTCCTGTGAAAGCACTTCTTTTTCGAGATAGTCTTTGATCACCGCACTCTTCTGCTGTACCTGTTCTTCGACTTTATGCGACAGCATATATTCCAAGCCGCCTTTGGCCGCTACAAACGCTAACTGGTTGCCACGGAATGTGCCGTTATGCTCACCGGGTGTCCACACGTCAATCGACGGACGAATCAGGGTCAGTGCCAGCGGCAGACCGTAACCGCCGATGGATTTGGACATGGTGACAATATCCGGCTGAATACCGGCTCTTTCAAACGAGAAGAAGGTGCCACTGCGGCAGCAGCCGACCTGCACTTCATCAATAACCATCAGAATATCATTCTTGGTACAGAATGCTCTGAGTGCCTGAAGGAATTCCACGCTGAACACATGAATGCCGCCTTCGGCCTGAATGGTTTCGAGGAAAACGGCGGCAGGCTTTTCAACGCCGCTGTGGTCATCATCGAGCAGCCGCTGCATATAAGCAATCGTATCCAGTTCGGGGAACATATACGGTGCCGGAATAAACGTCACGTTATTCAGCGGCACACCGGCTCCCTTGCGGGAACCCTTATCCGTTGTCAGGGACAGTGAACCCAGCGTCATGCCGTGGAACGCCCCCATAAACGCAAACACATTCTGACGGCCGGTATATTTCCGAGCCAGCTTCAAAGCGGCTTCGTTGGCATTGGTGCCGGTGGGGCCGGGGAACTGTACTTTGAAATCCAGTCCACGGGGCTTGAGTACCTTTTCTTCCAAGACGGCCAAAAACTCTCTTTTGGGGACGGTGTACATATCCAAAGCGTGCATCACGCCGTCAGAATTCAGGTAATCAATCAGCTTCTCCTTGATTTCGGGATTATTATGGCCATAATTAACAGCACCGGCTCCACAGAAAAAGTCAATATACTTTCTGCCGTCCTCGTCAAAAAAATCGGCCCCCTTGGCTTTGGTGAATACTGTCGGAAAATGGCGGCAGTAGGAACGTACCTCAGATTCATAGCTTTCAAATACGGATGTATCCATGTTCATCTCTCCGTTTCCTTTTATCATTTGGGCAGGATCAACTGCTTGCCATCGGGCTTTTG
>CADCOZ010000071.1 GCA_902803125.1 uncultured Ruminococcus sp. | reverse complement strand
GGAAGGATAATAGTTTTGTTGTTTTCCGGGATTTTTACCGCAGCTTGGTCGTTAAAACGACCAAGCTTGAAACGCAAACACGCATGGATATTTGGGTTGCATGGCGGCGCCTCTTAATATATAAATGATAGAATTCTTTCAGAATTCATTTATTGGAAGCTATGGCTGTAGAAATGACTGCTTGGCAGTGCATTTCGTCTGCCATAAGAGGCGTGACTTTGGGGTTTCCCCGCTGGTTGGTAAAACAAATCAGGGCAGTCCATTCAGATTGAATGGGCTGCCCTGTGGTGTGTTTAGGGGAAGCAATGCTCGCGGTCTGGTTTTTTATAGTTTTTTAATTTTTGGAAACACCTTGCTTTTAACAGGGTTTTGGGATAGACTATAAACAAAGGAAAAGTTAATCAGCGTGTTTATTATACTATCATGGAAGAGTTTGTTTCTGTGTTTTGATACGGAGGTTTCATATGTGTGAAGTTGCGATTAACATACCTAAAGAGGTGTTGTATGATACCAGAATGAGTGAGAGTGAAGCCCTTGCGTTTTCCAAGAAAGCTGTGGCATTATGCTATTACATTCAGAATAAGGTCTCTTTAGGCTACTGTGCACAGATTGCAGGGATGAGCAAGGAAGCTTTTATCCGGTATTTGGGGGAAAATGGCATTTCTGTTTTTCAATATGATGACAGGCAGGAATTCATTGAGGAAATGAATAATGCGTAAGGTGGTTGTGAATACAACGCCGATTATTGCGTTGGCTAATATAGGATATTTGAATTTGCTGCACGAACTGTATGATGAGATAATTATTCCTTCTGCTGTTAATAACGAAATAATAAGCGAACCGGCACGCAGTCTTGTAGATTCATGTAACTGGATAAAGATAAATAATGTGACTGACGATGCATGGAACAGAATGGTGTTCAGTACAAGGTTGCATGCGGGAGAGGCTGAAGTGATTATGCTGGCCAAGGAGTGTGGGGCAGATTTGTTAATTATTGATGATAATGCTGCCAAAAAAACTGCTAAATACCTTGGAATGACTGTAACAGGTACAATGGGCGTTCTGCTTAAGGCAAAGCGTGAAGGTTTCATTGATGCAGTAAAGCCTTTGCTGAAGAGTTTGATTGAAGATGGTTTTTATGTCAGCTCGGCTGTTCGGTCTTATGTTATGGTGCAATCCGGAGAGATGTGGGAAGGATAAAAGTTTTATTGTTTTCCGGGATTTTTACCGCAGCTTGGTCGTTAAAACGACCAAGCTTGAAACGCAAACACGCATGGATACTTGGGTTGCATGGCGGCGCCTCTTAATATATAAATGATAGAATTCTTTCAGAATTCATTTATTGGAAGCTTTGCTATAGAAATAACTGTCTGACAGTGCATTTCAACTGCCAGAAGAGGCGTAGTTCAAGGGTTTCCCCTTCGGCTGGCAAAATAAATCAGGGCAGTCCGTTCAAATTGAATGGGCTGCCCTGTGGTAGTTTTGTGTGATTGTGTTATGGCCGGGTACTGTACCGGCCGCCCGGAGCAAGGGAAGTAGTGTGAAATTTTGCTATGACTTCACGTTCCGTCCCGCAAAATGTCAAGGTAAGCTTCATAAGCGAAAGTACGGTTACGGTTCTTGTTGTTTGTCTGAACCAGAATTGATTTGTCTATAAGCTTTTTTACAGCAGAGGCTGTGGTATTGAATGAAATGCCAAGTGCGTCTGCTGTTTTTTGTATGTCTATGATAGGGTTTGCTTCCAGGTAATGGAAAACAAGCAGTGTGTTTTTGGCGGCGCGGCCTGTTTGCTGCAGGGCAGCTTCGTTTTTGTTATGCAGTGCGGTCAGCTTATCAATGGTTGTAATGGCGTCTTCGGCGCATTCGGCAATTGCCTGCAGGAAGAAGCGGATCCATTGTTCGTAGTTGCCTTTGGATCGCACCTCGGTCATCCTGTCATAGTATTCTATGCGGTTTTTTTTCAGGAAATAGGAAATGTAGAGCGCGGGCGTAGTCAGTATTTTCTTTTCAATCAGATATAACGTGATAAGCAGCCGTCCGATGCGCCCGTTGCCGTCCAGGAACGGATGGATGGTTTCAAACTGATAATGGATCAGGGCTGCCTGAATCAGGCTGTCCAAAGAGGTATCTTCATTCATGTATTTTTCCAGTTCGGTCATGGCAAGTTCCATATCTTCCGGGCAGGGAGGGATATAACGTGCGTTATTCAGGGTGCTTCCCTGTCCGCCGATCCAGTTTTGAGAATGACGGAACTCACCGGGATTATTTTCCTGTCCCCGGACGTTTTCCATCAGGACAGCGTGGGTTTCCCGCAGCAGCCGATTGCACAGGGGCAGCGTCTCCAATCGCCGGATGGCATATTCGGTTGCCTTGATGTAATTGACAACGTCTGCCACGTCGCGGTTGCGGTTTATGTCCAGCATGGGGTCGAACATATCTTCCAGGGTAGCCTGGGTGCCTTCGATTTGTGAAGACATCAGTGCTTCTTTGCGCACATACATGGAAACAAAGAGATTCATGTTGGGGATATGTTTGGCGATTTCGTTTAATGCAGCGATTTGGGTATTGGCTTTGATTAGCAGGCTGATCATATCCCTGTCCGGTTCGATAGTTGGTTCCGGTGGCAGCGGACTGGGCACGAAGGACTGGTAGGCTGCTTCTCCCGTCAGGTTGGTCCTGTAATAGCCCGCACGGTTTTTGTTCATGGTATCTTCTCCATTCCCCCGCTGTTACTGGGCGGTACAAAT
>CADCOZ010000070.1 GCA_902803125.1 uncultured Ruminococcus sp. | reverse complement strand
CAAGCGGCCTGTCAGCTGTAAAACATTATTGTCCAGCAAACGGCCGATATCACCGGTATGAAGCCAGCCGTCCGCATCAAAGGGCGGTTCCTGTGCCGTATGACCATAGTAACCGTTCATGGTGCAGTAACCCTTGAGGAGAATTTCACCGGCTTCCCCCTGCGGCAAAAAGCCCCTCTGTGTGTCCCAAATCCGTACCGACAACCCTGTCAGAATATGTCCGACCGTATTGGCTCGCAGAGATAAGGGATCGCCGGCTCGCTCCACGGATATGACCGGAGAACACTCCGTTTGTCCGTATCCGCACAGGATTTTAGCACCGCCAAAGGCCTTTTCCAGCCGCATCATTTCTGACGGCGAGGTAAAGCCGCCGCCAACAATACAGATATTCAGACGGCCGGCCAGTGTTTGTTCAAACTGCGGCAGGCGGGTCAGCATTTCATAGACCGTGCCGACAGAGGCCATATCATCTATGTCATTTTCGGACAGGCAAGCGGCGATTTTGTCCGGTTTCAGCACCGTTGGCAAATAAACCCTGCGGCCGCAGGACAGATAAGCAAAGAGAATCAGCAGGCCATAGCTGTGAAACAGCGGCAGAGCATTACACACCGACTGTCCGATATCCTGCTTGAGCATTTCATAACAGCCGTTGGCATCGTTGAGAATCGAATACGCCGACAGCTGTACCGCTTTGGGTTGGGCGGTTGTTCCCGTTGTATAGATAATCACCTGTGAAGCATGGGCATCGGTCTGCTGTTCGGCTTTGGCCAGCCAAACAGTGCTTTCCTTGGCCGATACGGTCTGCTGTGTCACAAACGAAAACGGCTGACAGCAGGCTATCGGAATTTGGGCGGTTTCGGCCAACAACATGACCGCTGACGGGTCATTTTGCAGAGCTGACGCTGTTCCGTAAAACAGGAAATCGGCCTCTACCATTTTAGCCAGCTGTCCGGCTTCTTTGGCGCGGATACCGTAATTCATCAGCACAGCCGTTCCGCCTGCTATCGTTACCGCCAAAAACGTCAGCACCCACTCCAGACTGTTATAGCCCCATAAAACAGCTTTTTGACCGGCCGTGAAGCCGTTTTTCAATAAAACAGCGGCCGCCTGTTCGGCTCGCTCCAGCAGTTCCCGATAAGTGATTCTTTCTTGGCCGCAGATAATCGCCGGCTGATCGTGATAGTTCCGCTGCCAGTCCCGCAGCAGCGTTAAAAATGTTCCCTCGTATAATTTCACCGCAGCTTCCTGTGCGGGAAGGGTCTCCGCTCCTCTTCCCCACTTTTCCCTTCTCCAATTTCTGCTGTGACAGCACTGATAATATGTTATCACACACGATAGATTTATTCAAGTACGGAATCCATTTTGCCACGGAAATCAATTGACGAATCAATTTTGACCCGCCAAAAGGATAAACCAAAGGTAAAAAACAACTCCGACAGGATAAACCCGTCGGAGTCAAAAGCAATCGTTAACTTTTTCGATCCACACACAGCAGTCAAACAGAACTGCCATTTTTTATACATCAATCATACATCATGTGAAAATATTATAACATTCCCATCGGACTCATTCCTATTTCAAATAAAATTTCCGAAATCATCGTTAAGTATTACATGGGACTCAATCCTTTGTGCAGATTCATGTATTCGTCCGTTTTTACAATCCATAGGCTCGCCAACACAAAAGTACGAACCAAAATACCGCAGATATTACATGGGACTCAATCCTTTGCTTGTTTTTATCTATAGCACGGTAAACATTATTGTATGTATTGTATCATAAAAACTGCCGCCAGTTAAATCCAATCTCATACAGAAACGCATTCGGCAGAAGATTTGTGCACCAACTGCCTCGAACCAAACAGGTTCTTAATGCTCCGCTTTCAAGACAAGCCATTTTGCCTGTCCACAGGATACCGACAGATCATCAATACCATGCGAAGCTCTCTGCACAAGACAGAGGAAACATTTTGTTCAGCTTTTTTCAAGACACGCTTTTTCCTTCTCCACAAGGAAACAACCCCCGTGTGTCAGCGGTTGCGGCTGATTACGGCACTGCGCCGGCAACGCCTTCTATTCAATTGTGAGTTTTTTGTCAAACGCCCTTACTGTCAGAGTGAAACGAAAACTTTGATTGACAGCGTGACCGCCATCGTCAGGCTTCTTCATACAATTCAGAGATCCTCACGAACTCACAGCAAAAACAGCTTCATCATGGCCGCCCTGCCCGACTGATAATTTTTACGGGAACAGGAGCCAAAGCCAACAAACGATGATCTCGTTCTTAGTTCATCTCATCCTCGTTGAAGACATCACACCAAAAGGCGTGACGTAAAGTTTGACTAACCGGTTCTAAATCGCCCATCGGAGCTTGCCTCCCTTCGTGGATTTGATACAGATAAGCAGGTTCCTAAAAAAGCAACCCTAAAAGCACTACCCTTGGTACTTTGCTTTGCTCTATCTTTATCTTGATTTTATTATACCATAAATTTTGGAAATGTCAATAGTTTTTTTAAACTTTTTTAAAAATTTTATTGTCAATTTATCAATTTCTTTCCCCACTTTTCCTCTTGACTTCTTCTTCAGAATAAGGTAGAATATACATCGTGAGAACTTAACAAGAAAGGAAGGCGGCCTGTTATGAACCGTATGAACGATGATTTTTCATTTGATGCTGACCTGATTTCCCTGCTCGATGACGAGGGCAACGAGTATGAATTTGAAATTCTGGACGAAATCGACTACAAGAACGGCCATTATTATGTACTGATGCCGTTGTTTGATCTGCCCGAAGAAGAAATTGTTTCGGAAAGCACCTATGTCATTTTGGAATCGGTGGAAGACGAAAACGGCGAGCCACAGCTGGCCGAAGTGGACGACCCCGATTTGGTGGATGAGCTGGATGCGATTTATCAGCTGAATTTGGCTGATTTTAAAAATAATCCGCACGAATCGTAAATTTCCTCTTGATTTTTTCGAAAAGATGTACTATAATAAATACAACAAAAACAAATGATTTTGTTAAAAATTTCTGCCCAATACGTTTTATGTGTCTATTTAACCCTACAACTTTCTTATCGGGAGTTCCCCTCCTGCGGTGGACTTCAGACCTCCCGCTACGGCGGACGAAGGGAGTATGAAACCGTGGGGAGTACACCCACCTGCTGTTTTCTCGTAGGCAGGTTATTTAAGACACCAACGGTTGGGTGGATTTTTTTGTCAGCCATTTCTTGGGAATGGCTGATTGTTTTTTGTGCAGGCTCTCCCGCACAAAAGCCGTTTTCGCTTTCAACAACAAAAAACATGAAGTCGGAAGGCTGTCGGAAGGTCTGCCGAATAGCTGTGCCGTGCGGGTCTGAAAACAGGGAACGATGCTCCGGACACTTACTGATATTTTGTGTAAAAATTCATCGAAGGGTTACAATATTGTAGTTGAAAAATATCCGATTAGCTTCTATAATGATAATGTACAAAATATGCCATACCAATGTTAGTGAGGCGAAACTATGTCAAGCGAAAAAAAGAAAAGGAATCTCATCCTGACAGCGGTTACTCTGTGCTTGATTCTTCTTATTTCTGCCGTGCTGATACTCATCTCTCTGAGTATGCAAAAAAAGACCGCTTCCGGCGACTTGATGCTGACCGCCGAACAGGTCGTGACCGGCGTGATGAAGAAAATGAATTATACCAATCTCTCGCCTATCTCTAAAGAAAATATCTCCCGTTATTACGAAATCCCCCCCGATACGGTCATGGATTCTGCCATGTATATTTCCGGCAAGTCCGGCACTGAAATTGAACTGGCCTGTTTCCGCCTGTATGATAACTGCACCACCAATGACATGATGCCGACGGTCAACAGCTACCTTGACGACAAAGGCCTTTCCCCTCAATCCTCCGACCAGCCCATCAACGCCAAAGTATCCTCCCGCCCTCCGTACCTGTTTGTGGCGGTTGCTCAGGACAGCGAAACCGCCGCCAAAGCCTTTGAAACGGTTCTGAACGACAACAAAAATAACAACGCCTGAAAAACCTCGGAAAACATTTACTGCTTTCCGAGGTTTTGTGATTGTATAATGATACTGTCATCATGAAGAGGCCTGCGGCGTAAACGGCTGTACGGTCAAAAAACCGATGATATCACGGGTATAGGTCGGTTTTGCAACAGGTTCCCCGTAAAAAGTCTGATAATGTGCCAGGTTTTTTTCCTGTCTGCCGGCATATACCATGTAGTAGGTGGAACGGCCAAGCTCAAACTGATTGCCGCCGCTCTCTACCGTATAGCGATACAGTATCAGCGTATGTTCCAAATCTGAAAGCGTTATCGGCAGATAATACAGCTGAGAACAAAAAACAGAACTGAATCTGTCCGACGATAAAGAATCGTCATACGAAAAATCTGCGTCCTCTGCATCTGCATCATTTGCGTAGAACTCCACATCACTGCCCCAGATACGTTCACCCGTCCGCACCACGGCTTCTTGGGTGTTCACAAAGCCTTTGGGGGTCAGATGGGCTTCCAGAGCGATGGTTTCCGGCAGTTCCGTGATGACCTCCACAATACGGGTCTGACCGTTCATGACCGATACCGAACAGCCGCTGGTGTGCCGGTTGTCATAATTGTACCGCAAATCATAGAGGAACAGTCCGCAGACGTTCTGATCAAAGGTGATATCAAAATTGACCAGACAAACGATTTCGTCGTCACTCAGCGCATAATACTGATAGGTCGTGTTGATAGTCTTCATGTGAACGCTGCTGTCCACTGCCAAATAGCCGATCGGCTCACCCAAAGCCGCTCCGGTATACGTTCCCTTGCCCTCATTCATATAGATACAGGAGGCAGGGGTGTCTGTCAAGCCCTGATACACGGCCGCAAACGGCGTAGTTACTTGGCTTTGCAGGGTATAATCATAGACATCTTTTGAGTAATAATTCTTTTCGACAATAACAGGAGCTTCAAAGGCAGGCACCGGCACCGTTCTGTTCATTGTGAAATACGTCGTCATACCTACCGACAGCCCCAGAAAAACCAGTGCCAGCAGCAAAAGCGGAATGACCGCT
>CADCOZ010000069.1 GCA_902803125.1 uncultured Ruminococcus sp. | reverse complement strand
TCTGGAGCCGCTCGACAAGAAGTTCGAAGGCTTCGGCTTTGAGGTGCTGAAAATTGACGGCCACAACTTTGATGAAATCGAAGCCGCTTTGAACAAGGCCAAGACGGTGAAGGGCAAGCCGACAGTGATTATTGCCACAACCATCAAAGGCAAGGGTGTTTCTTATATGGAGCATCAGGTTGGCTGGCACGGCAAGGCACCGAATGCAGAAGAATATAAAGTCGCTATGGACGAGCTGAACGCTCAGCTGAAAGCATTGGAGGCATAATCATGGCAGAAACAAAGAAAATTGCAACAAGAGAGAGCTTTGGCTTGGCACTTTGTGAATTAGCCAAGGAGCATCCCGAAATTGTGGTACTGGACGCCGACTTGGCCGCCGCCACCAAAACCGATATCTTCAAAAAAGCCTACCCCGATCGTTTCTTTGACTGCGGCATTTCCGAAGGCAACATGATTGGTGTAGCCGCCGGTTTAGCATCCTGCGGCAAGGTACCGTTTGCGGCTTCCTTTGCGATGTTTGCCACAGGCCGTGCCTATGAGCAGATCAGAAATTCCGTGGGCTATCCGCACCTGAACGTGAAAATTGCCGGTTCACACGCCGGTATTTCGGTCGGTGAAGACGGTGCCACACACCAGTGCTGTGAGGACTTGGCACTGATGAGAACCATTCCCGGCATGGTAGTGCTGAATCCTGCGGATCACTATGAAATGACCGAAGCGGTCAAAGCCGCCTTTGCGTATAAAGGCCCGGTCTATATCCGTTTAGGCCGTTTGGCGATTGAAACCTTCAATGACCCCGACAATTACCACTTTGAGATTGGCAAGGGCATCACGCTGAAAGACGGCACAGATGTTACCGTTATTGCTACCGGTCTGGTGGTGAACGAAGCCCTGAAAGCGGTCAAGGCTCTCGAAGCGAAGGGCATCAACGCCCGCCTGATCAATATGCACACCATCAAGCCGATTGACAAAGACATTATCATCAAGGCGGCCAAGGAAACCGGCCGCATCATCACCGTAGAAGAACACAACATTATTGGCGGCTTAGGCGAAGCGGTTTGCAGTGTCACCGCAGAATATTGTCCGGTGCCGGTGAAGAAAATCGGTATTGATGATATTTTCGGACACAGCGGTCCGGCTCTTGGTCTTTTGGCAGAATTCGGTCTGGACGCCGATGGTCTGACCAAACGTATCGAAAGCATCGTAAACAACTAAACGAGCCACCCATCAAGCGTCCGAGCAATCGGACGCTTTTTACCTTTAGTCTTGGAGAGCATTGTCCTCCTGAATGTTGGAGGGCTTTGCCCCTGGACTCCCTAAAGGGACTAACTTCGTGTCGCCCGCAAGCCTTTGAAAAGCTCGCGAAAAACTTTTGTGTTGAGGAGTAGAACAGTTCTTTCCCCCAAGGCAAAATTCCCGCCTTGCAAAAGTATTCCTGCTCCCCAAAAACTTGATGTAGATCAACACGTCCTGCGGGGTCACCCGCTGTGTTGAAGGGAATAACCCTTGATACCCCTATGGCAGGGAACAATGAACCTGACAGTAAAGCAGGGTTCAATAGCCAATGATAAAAGGAGGAGTTACCGTGACCGTACAAAATAGAGAAAAAACCATTATCCGAACAAGTATCATCGGTATCGCCGCCAATATACTGTTAGCGGCCTTCAAAGCCATTGTAGGATTTTTATCCGGTTCTATTGCCATTGTACTGGATGCTGTTAACAATACCACCGATGCCCTTTCTTCTGTGATTACCGTGATCGGTACAAAATTAGCAGGAAAACCCGCTGATAAAAAACATCCATACGGTCACGGACGCTATGAACATATCAGTGCCGCTGTCATTTCGGTGATCATTCTGTACGCCGGCATCACCTCCCTGATAGAATCCGTGAAGCAGATTTTTCAGCCGGAAACACCGGAATATACAGCCGTGACTTTTGTCGTGGTCGGCGTTGCCGTTGTTGTAAAGGTGGTGCTGGGACTGTATGTTCGCCGCACCGGTAAAATGTGTGAATCCGATGCCTTGGTCAATTCGGGAACCGATGCCTTGCAGGATGCTGTCATTTCTGCCTCTACATTAGTGGCGGCCGTGCTGTTTTTGCTTTTCGGGTGGCAGCTGGAAGCGTATTTGGGCGTGATTATTGCCGGATTTATTATCAAAGCCGGTATTGAAATGATTCGGGAAACCATCAGCAAGCTGTTGGGCGAACGAGCCGACAGTGAATTGTCCGGAGCAGTAAAGGATACGATTTGTGAAACAGAAGGCGTTTTGGGGGCTTATGACCTGATTATGACCAGCTATGGCCCCGGCAGATGGATGGCTTCGGTGCATATTGCCGTTCCCGACACATGGACAGCCGATAAAATCGACAGCGTGAGCCGTGAAATTGCCCATCGGGTGTTTGTCAGTCACCGCGTCCTGCTCACGGCAGTCGGTATCTATTCGCACAATACCACGGATCATGATGCCATCGCCATTCGGTCGGCGGTAACCGCTTTGGCAGAAAGTGAACCGTATGTTTTGCAGGTGCATGGCTTTTTCTGTGATTTGGAAAAGAAAAGCATTCGCTTTGATGTGGTGGTGGACTTTGCCGTACCCGATCAGATGGCACTGATCAAAACCATTACCGAAAAGGTGCAAAAGGTCTACCCCGATTTTTCGGTCTTTGTACAGCCCGATTCGGATTATTCGGATTGATACATCCTTGACAAATCGGTTCTATAAGGATATAAT
>CADCOZ010000068.1 GCA_902803125.1 uncultured Ruminococcus sp. | reverse complement strand
GCCTGCCGTCAAGTTCTTTTTGGCAATACTTCGGAACAAAAAACCGCGGAAAAGGATTTCTTCCAAAAAGCCGACAAACAGCATGGAAACGCTGCGAAGCACCAACGACAGCATCTGTTGTTCCGGCTTGGCACCTTCGGGATAACGCAGGCTGACACCCATCAGCACCGAAGAAGCCGCCGTCAGCATCAGCGGCAGGTAAAACAGCATTTTGACCGCCGGCACCGATGATCGGCACAATCCGAAAAAGCCCGTTAACCGTTTGCGGACTATCCACACCATCAGTGCCGCCGTACAAAGAGCTTGATAGACCGCTTCGCCTAAAAACGGCAGGGCAGCCGCTGCTGAAATCTGTTTTGTCACCGTCAAGCCAACAATATAAACCTCTATCAGCACCAACACAAACAGCACTTCATGTTTTTTAAGAAACCTTTTCAAACTGCCTTCCTCCCCGACAAGCCGCTGGTTGTTCATATTTTCCGAACAGGTTTATTGTAGCATATCCTGCGGCAAAAGCAAAGGTGCCAAAATGCTTGATTTTATGCGGCAGAATTTGTCAAACGGCCGACAGGATTTTTTTGCATAAAACCTTCCGATTGGTCAACACTATCTTTAGACTTCCTCGGAAGTCTATGATCCGCATCACACAGGAACAGAACCACCCTGACCTTGTGTGTTCGGATGCCTTTCTGCCGTCAAAAGCCGCCGGTGACCGTTCACAGGAACCGAACGGTTTTTTGCGGACAGCAGGGTTTGCGAACGATGTGACCTTAACGCCTGCCGCATAGCTGTGCCGTTCGGTACAAAGACAGCATCAGGTCAGCAGAACCGTTCGGATCAATAACGAAAATGACCCGTTGTGAGGAGGTCAGGACGATGCTCGACAGAATCGCATTGATTCTACTAATCATTGGCGGCTTGAACTGGGGCTCCATCGGTATTTTCCAGTTCGACTTAGTCGCCTGGATCGGCGGCGGTCAGACCGGTGTCATCAGCCGCATTATCTACACGCTGGTAGCATTGGCCGCCCTGTGGTGCATTTCACTGCTGTTCAGAGATCGACTCAGTGCCAATGACAACACCCCTGTGCCGGTCAGCTGACAGACCGCTCCTGCCATCAAAAACCCCCGCTGATAACGATGTATCAGCGGGGGTTTCTCTTTGTAAAAACCACCGTGCTTAATCCGTTGCTAAAATATCGGCGATTTCAGGGTCGGGGTCGATTTCGGCCAAGACCTTCGCAACGGCTTTGGCTTCCTCTGCGGCTTCGGCTTCCTCTGCGGTTTCTTCTGCTTCTTCAGCCGGCACCGGTTCGGGCTTCTTTTCCGGCACATTGGCCCGCACAAACGCACACTCATTCATCGGAATGGTCAGCCATTCGCCTTCCAACTGTGTATGCATATACGTTTGACCGCCAACAAAATCCTCCGGTACACGGAATGTAATGGTTTCATGCGCCGCATTGAACACACACAGCAGCATTTCTTTCTCGTCACGGCGGATATATCCCATCGTTCTGCCGGTGGAACCGTAATTGATCAGGTCACCGTCCACCAGACAGCCGCATTCCTTCCGCATCGCTCCCAGCTGACGGTACCATTCCAGCAAATCCTTGTCTTCTTTGCCCCACGGGAAAGTGGCACGGTTAAACGGGTCACGATAGCCTTCTACGCCGACTTCATCACCGTAATAAATGCAGGGAACACCGGGCAGTGTATACAGAATACCGCTGGCCAGCTTCATGCGTTCCAAACCGTATGCCCGCTGTTCGGGGGATAATTTCGTGGAAGCCTGCCACTCTCTTCCTCGTCCGTGCTGACGTTCTCCGGCCAGCAGGGTAATGACCCGTTCGGTATCGTGGGTACCCAACAGGTTCATCAGCGAACGAATCACCGGACGGGGATAGTTTTCCAGCACATTCAGCACGATTTCCAGCATATCCCGTCCGTCACCGCAGTCCAAAAAGCCCAGAATGGCATCTCGGAACGGATAGTTCATCACGCTGTCCAGTTCTCGGCCATAGAGGAAACGGCGGCGTGAACCGTAGCTTTCTTTATTGGAAGCATCTTCCCAGACCTCTCCCAACAGCAGGGCTTCGGGATCCTCGGCTTTAATGGCTTCACGGATATATTCAATAAACTCATCGGGCAGTTCATCGGCCACATCCAGCCGCCAGCCGCTGTTGCCTTTGCGAATCCAGCGGCGGATAATGCCGTTCTCCCCGTTGATATATTCGTTAAAGGAGGCGGACAATTCTTCCACTTCGGGCAGTGTATCAAAGCCCCACCACGAATTATAGATGTTAGGCCATTCAATGAACTTGTACCATGTATAATACGGCGATTCCTTAGAGTTATACGCCCCTGTACTGTCATAGCGATTTTCACGGTTGAAGTAAATACTGTCACTGCCGGTATGACTGAACACGCCGTCATTGATGATATGCATACCCAATTTACGGGCTTCATCACACAGCTCCACAAAGTCCTCTTCCGTGCCAAGTATCGGGTCAATTTTCTCATAATTGCCGGTATCATAGCGGTGATTGGAATAGGCCTCAAAAATCGGGTTCAGATAGATACAGCTGACCCCCAGCGACTGCAAATACGGCAGCTGCATGGTAATGCCCTTCAGGTCACCCTGAAAGAAATCGGAGTTGGTAATCATGCCAAACTCATTCGGCCGCCAGTCGGGAATGGTATCCCAATCGGTCTGAAGTTTTTTATCGGGATAGATGCCCTCTTTTTTCTGACCGGAGAAGCAAAAGCGGTCAGGGAAAATCTGGTACATGATACCGCCGGGCAGCCACGAAGGTGTCTGAAAGTCTTTTTCGTAGCAAGTCAGCTGGAAACGGGGTTCATGGTCACTCAGGGCAAGGTATCCCTCGCCGCCGTAGCCTTTCATGATAAAGCGGCGGCCATAGCGGGTATCCAGACCGAAATGGTACCAGTACAGTCCCACACGATCCACCTTCAGGTCACATTCCCATACTTCATGGTCATCACCGACCATGCCCGCCCAATACATTCCGTTGACCAGTGTGTCGCCAAAGCGGTCATCTTTAACGGCCAGTATGGCTCCCGAACATCCCAAATCTCTTGGCAGGATAATGCGGAAATGAATATTGGTATCGAACGGAACGGCCCCTGTTGGCAAGCGGTAATCTTCCATTCGAGAATTAAACAGCATCATGATATCTTACCCCTTATTTCTTTACTTAATGTTGGGACTGTTGGGGCTCTGCCCCAAACCCCGGCAGGGACTCTGCCCCTGCACCCCGTTGGGGGAAACCTGTTTCTAGCGAAAAAAAGGTTTCCCCCAAACCCCCTTCCAAAAATCGCTGACTTGACCTGAATCAACAT
>CADCOZ010000067.1 GCA_902803125.1 uncultured Ruminococcus sp. | reverse complement strand
GAAGAACGACAGCATCATATGTTCATGGGGATTGATAATAGCGTGTTTGTCCTGAAAAGAACAAAAAAAACGCTCTAATTCTTTCTGATCCATGACGTGGAATTCATCGGGATAGCTGACACTTAATTCATCAAAAAAGACCGTTGTCTGCATGGTTACTCTCCTTTACATTCATTTTGGTTCCTATCAAAAATGATACGCAGACCAATCAGGAGCAGTTCGTTGTTCAGAATAATTTTGTGGGAGCAGTAAGGAATCACGGCAGGAGCCAGACCGCCTGTGGCGATCACGGTGGGGGTGCCTTCAATTTCCTGTGCCATACGGTCAATCAGGCCGTCCAGCATGGCGGCGTTGCCAAACACCAGTCCGGAACGCATACAGTCGGCCGTATTCGTGCCAATGGCTTTTGGGGGCGGGTATAAACCGATGCTTTGCAGTTGGGCAGCGTTTTTGGTCAGGGATTCCATCGAAACCTTAATGCCGGGGGCAATAATGCCGCCCCGGTATATGCCGTCTTTGTCAACGACACAAATAGTGGTAGCCGTACCCATGTCAATCACCATCAGCGGCTTGGGATACAAGGCAATCGCCGCCACAGCTCCCACCGCCAAGTCAGAACCCAACTGGGCGGGATTGTCAATGCGAATGTCAAGGCCGGTTTTGATAGCCGGGCCGACAATCAGCGGGGTATGACCGATGACCTTTTCAATGGCTCGCTTCAAAATCATGGTCAGCTGGGGGACAACAGAAGAAATGATACCGCCGGCAAAGGCTTTAGAAGAAAACCCGTTCAGGTCGATGAGTGCCTTGAACTGGACGGCATATTCGTCCTCTGTTTGGTCGGTGTCGGTACTGACACGGCAGAGAAAAGCCGTCTGACCGGCCTTGTCAATGCCGCCGAATACAATGTTGGTGTTTCCTGCGTCAACAGCAAAAATCATAGTGGGTTATCTCCTTTTTTCCAAAATCGTCTGAGGGTCGGAAGCGGTTGGCTCCGGCAAAGTGTCGGCCAAATGAATATCGAGCTGATTGAAAGGAATCGAGATGTTATTGGCATCAAAGGATTTCTTGATGCTTTCCATCATGTCCTCCAGCAGGAGCCAGTAATCGGAAGAATGACACCAGATCCAGACACTGAGGTCAACACTGCTTTCACCGAAATTACTCACGGCCACACGGTTCCGCTTTTCCTGAATCACCATGTCATGGTGCCGAATCAGCGTCATGATAACGTCACGGGCCTTGTCAATATCCTCCGTATAGGAAATCGGCACGATCAGGTCAATGCGGCGTTCCTCCTGCACAAAGTAGTTGACAATATTGTTCGAGGTCAGGCGGGAGTTCGGAATCAAGACTTCCTTGTTGTCATAGGTACACAGGGTTGTATACATCATGTCGATTTTCTTAACGACACCCTTGAGTCCTTCGGTTTCCAGATAATCGCCGATTTTGAATTTCTTATGGAGAATGATCAGCGTACCGCTGGCCACATTGGCCAAGCTGTTCTTCAGAGCCAAACCGATGGTGAACGCCGCCGCTCCAATGGTCGTGATAATCGTTGTCACGTTGATTCCGATGGTGGATAAAACACAGATAATCACGAGGATTTTGAGGGTCAGGTTAATAACAGAATGCAGGAACGAAGTCACCGTGGGGTCGGCTTTGCTTTTGGACATCGCTTTGGAAAACAGCTTGCAGATGATTTTGGTAACCCACCAGCCAATCACAAGAATGAGAATGGCAGAAATCAGATTCGGCAGATTCGAAATGAACCAAGTGTAGGCATTCGTCGCCCATTTTTGGAGTGTATTGAGGTTTTCTTCCGGGTTGACCACCAATACGCTGTTTTCCGCAGAGGATTCCACGACTTCGGCACTTTCTTGCGCTAAAAGAGAGAAATACATAAACAAACCACCTTTTTCTATCAATTTGATAACAGCATTATACCATAATTTGCGAAAAGAATAAAGGTTTATAGACAAAATTCAGCAGATTTATTTGCAAATTTCGATAAATTATTGTATGATAGTAGTATCGAATGATGAAAGCGGTTCGTCAAAAGACGGCCGACCGAAGGGGAAGATGATTATGGAGCGTCTGATGGCACAGAACATCAAAAAGGACTTGATTTATTACGGGGTGTACAGTACCTCTGATGATATGTGGAACGGCAGTGACGTGCTTTGTGCGGCGCGCAAGCGTTTTTTGGAAGCCGGCGTGAAGCAAGAGAAACGCAGTACCATCAAACTGGACAGTATCACCTATAACTATAGCTATACACTGGAAAACGGTACCCTGCTGAAATACCGGAAAACAAAAGGCGGCGTGATCATAGAACACGTGACAGAAACACCGGACGGTTATTGTGTGGAACAGTTCAACGACCGTCATCAGGCTGTCAAGCGGGTCTATTATCAGCGTCAGCATATCTGGCTGAGAACGGAATATGTCAGTGACGGGGTGGTTACTCTGATGATGGCACCGGGCGAAAGCGAAAATCAGCCGTCAATTGTGTGCAAGTCGCAGAACCGCACGGAAATTCTCTATCCGTTTGATGTAGTGCTGGATAAGGAATATACCCAGAGGTTAAATATCATGACCAGTGAACCGAGGGTGTTCTGTATGACAAACTGCGGCAGTTTGTATTTTTGTACGGAAGAGGAATTGAGGTTACGCCGTGAAGCCTTGGATAAACTGATGCAGGCCGAACAGCCGCCGGCCCAACCGCCGGATAAGAGTCAATCAGCCTTTGTGGTAGATGTTTCTTTACTGCAAAAACAGGAACACGGCTGTTTTGACTTGCGGGATAGTCAGGAAGTACGCCTTTCTGACGCACAGCAGGAAATCCCGCCTGCGACAGCCGCTGACAGCGATACAGCCATAGAACAAGCCGAGG
>CADCOZ010000066.1 GCA_902803125.1 uncultured Ruminococcus sp. | reverse complement strand
TTCTCACAAAGACAAAGCCTATATTCTGAAAAGTGACGAGTTTCTTAAAAATGCCGAGCTGTTTGCACTGGTAAAGGTCATCCTTGGAGCCAGATGTTTTAGCAAGGAAGATACCATGGTGAAAAAGTATGGGGAACATTTTGAAAATCGTGAAAAACTCTTTGACCATGCCAAGCACAACGGTACCAATATTTGTATGGCCATTGTTTTGTTAGCCTTATGCTGTCCGTTCCTGTATTCGATCAAGGAAAAGTACGCTATCTGTCTTTTCCGATTGGTTACAGAATGTGAACAAAAAAGCAAAGCAAATTGGCTATGGCAGCAAATCTGGTAAGAGAAGTTATGGAGATCATTGGCGGCAAGCGGCCTTTCCTGCGGTCTGTTCCCTTGCCGTTCGGCGTTGGGACGAATGCATAAACCGGCATTCTTTTACAATGAATCAACAAAGATACAGTCCCCCGAACTTGTTTTTTGCGGCAGGTTTCGGGGGACTGTTGTTTGTTGCCGAAAGAAAATTTTTTGAGTCCGCTGTGTGTTCTGCGGCAAATCAGTGTGAAGTAACCCGAAGTGCCTGTTCGGTATCTGAGCAGCAAGCGACTTTTTGCGGCGTTTTTTCGTGGGCGGCATCAAAGCCGCCGAAGCTATCGTTGTTTTGTTTCAATCCGCGCACGGCAGTTAAATGGAGCTACGACTTTTACATCTTTCTTCAAGATGACCCATCTTCTGTTCTCAGGCGTGGATTGCCCTCTTGTCAGCAGGGGATACCGCTGCACTCCTCCCCTGCTGCCGCTTTTATTATAGTATTATTATGGTTTGTTTGTCAATGGCAAACGCATAGGGAGCCATTCATCCCACCGCTTTAGAAGCGGGGGAATCCTTGCTCGTTCAGTTGAAACGCTTGATTTTCTGAGATTTGTTGAACCGCAAACGAATACCCTGCCTCAGTCTGGTATGATAACATACGCGGCTGAGGCAGGGTATGGTGCTTAAACGATATGAACCGCCGTGTGCGAAACAGTACGCACGGTGGGGTGAGAGGCGGGCTGCTCCATGAATGGAACGGCCGCCTGCTCAATGACAGGGGTCAGTGTGCGTTCGGGGACATCATCAGCGTCAAACACGAATGCATATTTGCGTGAGATCACCAGTATGCCTGTAAAATACGGTTAAGAACCTCGGGATCGTTCGGCAAAAGACCTTTATACGGGTTATACCAGCTCGTTCCGGTTTCGAAGATATCTGCAAGGCTCATTTCGGTTCCGTTGATGCTTAATCCGGTTAACATGATTTTGGTTTGAGTAGAATCGTTCCAATAATTTGAATATGTGAAGAAAGTGTACTCATAACCATAATAGAAATTGATCAAGGCATCCGATTGATTCCAGCCCAGATTATTCGCAAGCTCGCCGCCAAAGCTAAGGTAACAAAAACGCCCGCCATTTTGAGAGGTATCCAGGTTCAACGTAGGAGTGTTTATCATGTTCATCATGTAAACATAAGTTTTGTAGCCAATTGTTTCAAACCCTGTGCCTGTACTTCTGAAGGTACATTCAATCGGTAAACCGTCTAATTCAAGGGCATTGGTTAACCGCACAGACATTTTTATAATTGACCCTGCTTTCGTCATATCCTCCATGGTAGCTTCGGGCGGTTCGTTTACGGTGACATGGCAGGTCGCCGATTTATCACCGTAGGCGGCAGTTATGTTGGCGGTTCCCTTTGCAACAGCGGTGATTTTGCCCTGAGCATCGACTACTGCAACCGTATCGTTGCTTGAAGTCCATGCGGCATTACCCAAGGGTGCGGGGGTTATGGTGGCCGTAAGCGTTTCGCTGCCGCCAACCGTCAGTGTTGTGCTTGTCTTATTCAGTGAAACACTTTCTGTGGGGATCGCTGTCCACTGGGCATAAAGGGTGGTATCCGCTGTGGCGGTGAAGGAAGCGTTGTTGGTATATGCCGTGCCGGTGCCGTCAGCTTTGGTGTTCCAGCCGCTGAAGGTATAGCCTGCCTTTGTGAAGGTGTTTTGTGCAAGGTTTTGTGCGGTGCCTTCGGCAAAGCTCTGGGTGGTGTTGTCTACACCCTCAATACCCGAAACGAACGTGACCGTATAGGTTACGGGTGCTGCCTGACCGCTTTCTTTCCACTGTGCATAAAGGGTGGCATCTGCATAGGCAGTATACATGGCTCCATCGACATAGGCGGCACCTGTGCCGTCAGCCTTGGTGTTCCAGCCTGCGAAATCATGGTCGGCTTTTGTGAACAGGTTAGCGTTCAGTGCGGCTTCGGTGTTGCAGGGGATCGTCTGTGTATCCATTGTGCCGGCTCCGCCGTTGCTGTCGAAGGTAACGGTGTAGTTTTCGGCCGGAACGGGTGCAGGCTCTCTCCACTGAGCGTAAAGAATCATGTCGGTGTAGGCGGTGAACTTGGCTTCGTTGGCATAGGCGGCACCGTCGCCCTCTTTATCGGTGTTCCAGCCTGCAAATTCATAGCCCTCGTTAGTAAATGCATTGGCCGGAAGAGTGGCTTCTGCCCCTCTTTTGATGGTCTTTGTGGCCATGCTGCCTGTGCCGCCGTTAGCGTCAAAGGTAACGGTATGGGTCTGATAGTACTTTGTCACAAACGGACTGAAGCTCGTGGTGTAGAACCAGAGAATGCCCTCTGCGGCGTTATAGCCCCATTTATTCTCTGCTAAATTCTCTCCGTTGTGTGTAAAGGACGTGACGTTCAGGTTTTTGCCGATGTCTATCCTTACATAATACTCTGTGCCATCGGGTGTTACGGCTGTGTTGTTCTTGAACAGGGTTATGTCAAGATCAAGCTCATAGTTGCCCTCGGCATCGGGTTCGGGTCTGGGGTTGCCCACTGCCTGAACCGTAAATTCATCGTCAGTGGCAAAGGAACCGGCGGGAATAGTGACCATTACCAGTCCTGTGTCGCTCACAACCGTTTTATCATCGGGTGACGGCTGAGGTACGGGTACAGGTGCCGGAATGTCCTCGAACTCGGCAAGCTCGTCATAGAGGTTGTCGAAGCTGTCGGATTCGTATGTCCACTGTGCCGCAAAGAGCCGTACCGCAAAATCTGTGCCGATAGAGGTGTTCTGATACTCATTGCCCGCATCCTCACTCATCTTAAGGGCGATGGTGACGGTGTGGGAATCACCGGGGGCAAGATTACCCTTCGCGGTATTGTTGGTGGTGGCGTTTGCGGCGAGGAAGTCGGCAAGAGTTCCCAGCTTCCAACCGTCTTGCAGGTCTGTGCGGTCATTTAACTGCTGGGCGGGGTTGACGTAGTACACATCAATCTTTTCTGCCAGCTTGGTGTCTACCGCATCGGTCACGGTGGGCATGATCCGCATCTCATACTTCAGTGCAAGGCTGCCCGTGTTGGCAATCTGAATGTGGCGTGCCGTGGTGTAGCCCGGCTCCCACAGTTCATCTGCCGTGAAAATGGCATCGGTTTCGGCATCCTTCCATTCCAGCGTATCACTTGTCGGGTTTTCGCTGCCTTGTGCCCAGTTCATGGCAATTTGCAGGTTGCCCGCCTTGATGATATTGCCCGATGAGGTGACCGTGTCGGTGAACCATGCGTAGGACGTGCCGACAAACATGGTGATGCATATCGAAAGCATAAGAATGCTTGCGATAAGTGCTCGCTTGGTGGATCTTTTTTGCATTGTTTTTCCTCCTTTGATATGATTTTATTCAAAGCCGGCAGGGCGAGCCGGCCCATAAACCAAGAAAAAGCAGGCGTATTCAGCGGAAAACTTCATTTTCCGCCCAATACGCCTGTTAATTACCGTACATGATATAAAAAAGCACAGTTATCCTGTCTGTCTAACTTATATGTGAACAACATACCTTTGTCAACCCTTTTTTGAAATATTTTACAACCCATTGTAACAAAATTATATCATGAATATTCAACAAAATCAACAACTTTTTGTTCACTTTCACGTGTGCCGTGCGGTACTCTTTAGGGAGCCGCTGATGGAACGTCCTGTGTGGCACTGTCGTCAATATTTGTAAAGACAGCACCCAAAACTACCGGTTGTCAAAGCACGAATTATGCATGATGAATGAAGTAGGCGTTGACAGTTGGCGGGGGATGGGGTACAATAGGGATATCCGATAGAGCGTATTGGAAGGAAAGAATGCGATATGTAACTATTTGAAAAGAACATGGGCAGAAGTGAATATTGATGCCCTGAAACATAATTTTGACGTGATACGCCGACAAAAACAGCCGAAAGCTAAAATTATCTGTGTCATTAAAGCGGATGCCTACGGCCACGGTGCCGTATTCTTGGGCAAGCTCTATGAGAAAATGGGAGCAGACGGCTTTGCGGTATCCAAC
>CADCOZ010000065.1 GCA_902803125.1 uncultured Ruminococcus sp. | reverse complement strand
TGTGTGGGACTGTGGGACAACTTTTAGGAACCTTTATATAGTGGAAACAGATATACACGTCTATACCTTCTTTCTTAGTATATATATGTATATATAGGGGGGTATATTTTGTGTCCCACACGTCCCACGGCAGAAAAGAATAATGAATAATATGAAGTGCCAAAAGTTAGCGAATTTCGGGCAGGAAGAAATAGAGAACAATGTTGATGGAGATCAAGTCAGCGAATTTTGGAAAGGGGTTTGGGGGGGCTCGCCTGTCGGCTCGGTTCGGTCGCTTTGGCCTTGCGGTCAAGGTTTCCACCGGAGACCCGCTCTCCTTTTTTCGCCAGAAAAAGGTTTCCCCCAAGGGGCTGTCTTTAGGTAATGGTTTGGAGAAGGACAGAGGGGTCAACGGTGCAGAGATACTGCTTCATTCGTTCCTGAAGCGGGTAATGGAAAGGTGCATCGGCTACAAAACGGTAGTAGCGAACGGCTTCCGCTTCGTTTCCCAACAACAGATACGTCAGACCGAGATTATAGCTGTCTGAAAGCAGAAAATAATCCGATTCATCTTCGGTGCGGCTGTTTTCCTGAAACCGTCTTTGGCTGTCGCTGTGCCATGCAATTGTTAAGTTTCGGTCGGTGGTCATTAGGGCGTGGCTGTCCTTGGCATAGAACCGCATACGCAGTAAAGCCGTATCAAATTGACGGCGGCTTGTCTTCAAGTCGGCTTTGGACCAGTCACTTCTGACATTCAGGCAGTGATAAATCTGTTCCAGCAAAAGCCGTCTGTTTTTAGTATCGCCTTCCAGTTCACGGACACGCAGCAGAATCATCAGGTAACGGAACCGCAGTTTGGCACTGCCGCTTTTGATGATGCGGCGACGGAGCTGAAGCAGGATTTTTTCGGCTTCATAGGGCTTTTCATAGAGGAGCATCTGTTCGGCAATTTCAAGCAGCACAATGGTTTTCGTGAGGCCGTGACAGCGTCGAGCAATCCGCAGAGCGGCAGGATACCATTGATAGAAATCTGTCGGAGCCAACAGCATCACGTTATCATACAGCTTGTAGGCTCCTATATAGGCCAGAACATAGCAGGCCACGGCAATAATAAGCAGGAGAATGGCCAGTGTCGGCGTGGACATTGTCAGCAGAAACAGGATGAATACGCCGATGATGACAGTGACAGATAATAAATACAGGATAGCAGTCGGCAAAAAGGCCATAGTCATGACAGAAGCCCCCTTCTATTGGATAGGTGTATGAATGACAGCGGCGGCATCCTGTTCCACGGCGTGACGCAGTTCCGAAAGACTGCCGAACTGCTGTTCCGGACGGATAAACCGATACAGCCGTACATCAATCACACGGTCATACAGGTCTTGTCCCTGATACAGCGGCATCCACGTTTCAATGGTGACTTCTGCCGAACCGACCGTTGGTTTTCGTCCGATATTGGTCACACCCTGCCATTGTTGCTGGCCGACTGTGACCACAGAAGCATATACGCCGAATTTCGGCTTGATCAAACCGGCCGGCATGGACTGGTTCAGCGTGGGAAAGCCTAACTGCCGTCCCAACTGCTGACCGTGTATTACCGGCAGGCAAAAGCCGTAAGGCCGCCCCAGCATGGCGTTGGCAGAAGGAATATCGCCTTCGGCAATACATTGACGGATACGGGTGGAGCTGATAGGCAGACCGTCATAGCATAACTGCGGCTGGGTGGTTTCGGTGATGCCGTGCTTTTGTGCCAGCTGTGACAGCACCGTGCCGTCGCCTTTGGCACCACTGCCAAAATGATAGTTGAAGCCACAGCCGGTATGGCGGGCATGAAAACAGCCTAACAGGATATCGGTCACGAAATCCTCGGCGGTGATATGGCGAATGGTGCGAAAGTCGATCAGATAGACCCGCTCGACTCCCAATGCTTCCAGCCGCTGTAATTTTTCGTCCTGTGTGATGATGCCCTTCGGTTTTTCACCGAACAGAACCGTTCTTGGACTTTGCTGTAACGTAAAAACAGCGGATACCAGACCGTGCTGACGGGCATAGTTCACCGCTTCACGAATGACAGCTTGATGACCTCTGTGTACGCCGTCAAAGTAGCCGAGAGCCGTAGAGGTCGGTTCGGCCGAGCGGACTAATTCTTGAATGATTTCCATGATGTTTCACCGGTCAGGATGCCAATGGCATTCTTGTTGTTCTTCCTCAATTTTTATCAAAGAGTTTTTTGACACGCAGGGCTTCTGCGGTCAAATCTACTTCACCAATGCCTAAAAACGTGCCGTCAGGGGCATAGACCCGACAAAGCTGTCCTTCCGCAGGATTGGACAGGGATTTCAAGCGTTCCAGCAGCAAGGCCGCGCCGTTGCGGAACCGCTGTGCCTGTTTTTCGCTGACCGACACCGGCGGGAAAACGGCAAATACACTGTCCACCGGATGCAGAAACGGCAAAAAAGCCTGCTGTCCTTCCGGTGCCAAACGGCGTATTTCTGAAAGCGGCACCGCATCGGTCAGGGTATAGCCGCAGGCCTTGACCCGCCGCAGAGCGGTCAGAACCCCGCCGCAGCCTAAAAGCTGTCCGATATCGTCACACAGGGAACGAATATAGGTGCCTTTGGAGCAGACCACCTGCAAAGAGCCGCTTTGGGTGGTTGTGTCAAAGTCCAGCAGTGCCAAGCGGCTGATGTGTACCGGACGGGCTTCCCGTTCCGTTTCCAAACCCTTTCGTGCCAGTTCGTACAGGCGGACACCGTTTTTGCAGACAGCCGAATACATCGGCGGCTTTTGCAGGATATCGCCCCGAAACTGCGGGAGAAGGGCTTCGATATCTTGAGCGGTACAGTGGGGCGTACACTCGCTGAGTACCTTTCCGGTGATGTCGAGGGTATCGGTGGTCAGTCCCAGCCGGAAAGCAGCTGTATATTCTTTGTCGGTATCGGGCAGAAGGGACTGCACCTTGGTGGCACTGCCCAGCAGAATAGGCAGTACACCGGTTGCCATCGGGTCAAGGGTGCCGGTGTGGCCGGCTTTGCGCTCCCGCACACAGCCCCGCACAACCGCCACCACATCAAAAGAGGTATAGTCCTGCGGCTTGTCAATAATTAAAATTCCGTTCATAGGTCACTCTCTAACGCCTTGGCACACAAGGCGGTTATTTTGTCAATGGTTTCTGTCAGGGTTCCCTCATAGGAACAGCCGGCCGCCGCACGGTGACCGCCGCCGCCTAACTGCGCACAAATGGCAGAAGCATCCACTTCATCGCTTGTCCGCAGAGAAAGCCGGAACAGCCGTTCCCTTTTTTGCTTGACGGTAACGGCAATCTTCACGCCTTCAATCTGTCGGGGTATGGACGGGATATGTTCGGTGTCACTGTCAGCGGCTCCGGCGGCCTGCATCATGTCGGCGGTAATGCAAATCAAAGCAACCTGTTCGTGACAGAAATATTGCAGGGACGCTAACGCTAACTTTTCCAGTTCCATTTTCGCTTTGGATTTGGTTTCAAACATCAGGCGGTTGATCATACCGCTGCGGGCTCCCTGTTCGATTAAGTACGCCGCTGTACGGTGGGCTTCAGCGGTAACACTGGTGTAGCGGAAACAGCCGGTGTCGGTGGTCAGTCCCGTAAACAGGGCATCGGCTATCGCTCCTTCAATGGGAACACCGGTTTCTTTGATAATATCCGTCATAATCTGCGCACAGGCAGGAGCCGAAGCATCCACAAAACCCCGGCGGGCAAACTGTTTATTGGAGCCGTGATGGTCAATGCACAGGTCAATGCGGTCGTGATAAGCCGCTAATTTGTCGCCGAGCAGTTGGGTATCGGCAATATCCACGGTAACGATGAACTGCGGTTCAAAGGTTTGTTCCGGAACGCAGTCGGTAAAATAGTGATACTGTGCCGGAATGATATCCGAACAGACGGGCTGAGCCTTCTTTCCGAGCTGACGCAGTGCCAGACAGAGGGCATAGCC
>CADCOZ010000064.1 GCA_902803125.1 uncultured Ruminococcus sp. | reverse complement strand
GCGCTCCCTCCAAACCTCCCAGCATGGGCTTTGCCCCTGCACCCCACAAGCCTTTTCAAAGGCTTGTGCGAAACTTTTGTGTTGATATTTCATCAAATTTTTCCCTGCGGCAAGATATTAAACAGGTTCTTAAACAAAGTAATGAATCAACAAAGGAGAAAAAACAAAATGAAAAAAGATCTGATGAAAAAATTATGTTCTATTGCACTGGCGGCCGTCATGATGACAGGAACGGCTGTGAGCGGAGGAATCCTGTTCAGCCAAACCACCCTGCCCGTTTATGCCGCCTCCCGCACCGTTACCGAAAACGGCTTTGAATGCAAAAACGTTGGTGAATTCGGCTTTTCCATTGTCAAATACACCGGCACCGATACCAATGTTGTCATTCCGGAAACCGTAGGCGGCCGTACCGTTACCGGCATCCATAACAATGCTTTCCAAGGATGCTCCGCTGTCAAAAGCATTACCATTCCCAAAACCATTACCTATATCCATACGGATGCCTTCAACGGCTGTATCAACCTTGAAAAATATGAAGTAGCCAACGGCAACCCGATTTTTGCTTCTGCCGGCAATTGTCTTGTCAGCAAAGACAAAGCCACGCTGTATCGGTGTCCGTTAGGCTACAGAGGAAAATTGACGATTCCCGCCGGCATCAAGACCATTCAGATATGTTCTTTTGAAAACTGTTACCGCCTCACAGAGGTTGTCATTCCGAACGGCGTAAAGACAATCGAAGAATATGCCTTCTATAACTGCAAAGTCCTCCAGCGTGTCAGCATCGGCAGTACCGTTCGTTTTGCCGATAACTCGGATCTGTACACTGTTTTTCGTAAATGTCCCCGCTTGACGGATATCAACTACAACGCATCTGATAACTCCTATTACTCGATTGACGGTGTATTATTCCTGCACGATCAGGACGAAAACGCACTGGTGCTGTATCCGCAGGGCAGAAAAGGCACCTATGCGGTTCCGGAAGGCACCACTAATGTGGGCGGCTTTTATGAATGTACCGGTCTGACGGGCATCACCTTCCCCAACACCGTGACAAGAATCGGTGATTTTTATGGCTGTTCCGGCTTAACACAGCTGACCCTTCCCAAAAGCCTGCGGGTATTAGGCTATGAGGCCTTCCAGAACTGTACAAACCTGATCAGTGTAACCGTTGAAGCCGGTGCTCAACTGACTGACGGCTTCCAGGGTGATGCAACATGGAACGCTTTTGCTAATTGTCCGAACCTCCAAACGCTCAAGCTGCCCAAGAGTGTCAATGCCATCGAATTCGATGAATCCAATAATATTGTTACCAATTCCCCGAATGTTACCATTTATGGCAAAACCGGCAGCTATGCGGAACAATATGCCAAAAGATACGGCATTCCGTTCTCCACAGCGGTGCCGAAGTTGAAGAATAACGCTTCTCTTGCCCAATCGACCATCAAATTAGGCGAAGCGGTACAGGTACTGCACGAAGGCATTGACGGCAAGGGTCCCTATGAGTATGCCGTTTACTACAAAAAGGCTTCTTCCGAAAAGTGGACAAAGGCACAGGGCTACAGCACCAAAGCCGTTACCACGTTTACACCGAAAACCGCCGTCAAATATGATGTGAAGGTTCTGGTAAAGGACAGCAGAGGCAAAATCATATCCAAGTATCTGACGGTCAGCGTCAAAAAATAAGGAAACACTGTTTTATCTATCAGCACTCTCCCCTATTTATCTGCATTTGTCATACCTCCTATATTCTCAGCCGCCGCAGGAATACCCCTGCGGCGGCTGTTTGCGGTCTAACAAAACAACAGCCTGCCGATTGCTGTGCGAACCGGCAGGCTGTGGATTTTTTCTTATGATAGGTTATGATTCCTCAGTGCTTCTTTTCACGTCAATGCGGCCATAAAGAGAAGTATCGGGTCTTTCGTTGATACTTTCACGCACGGCACTGGCGGTATGATCATCTTCAAAAGTACTGAACAGGCTGTCCTGCGGGTGATTCTCGCCTTCCGCATAGGTTCTTCTCTGGTAACCGCTGGAACGAGGTCTGCGGTTGTAAGAACCATCTCTGTTGAAGTTGGAAGCTCTGTCACTGTCATTTCTGCGGCGGCCCCTGCTGCTGTAAGAGGGCTTATACTCCGGATCAGGACCAATCACCACATGACGGTACATATTTTCGCCTTCACTCCATGAGGTAGCCCCTCTGACCTTCTGTACGGCCGTATGAATGATTCTTCTTTCATAGGGGTTCATCGGCTCCAAAGACGTTTTTACGCCGGTTTTGACGGCTTTAAAGGCTAGCTTCTTGCCGAGAATCTCCAAGGTTTTTTCTCTCTTTTCACGATAGTTGCCAATGTTAATCGAAATTCTGTAATAATTGTCATCCACATGGTTGGCCACAAGCCCCGCTAAATACTGCAAGGCATCCAAGGTTTCTCCTCTGTGACCGATAATAAAGCCGACATCTTCCCCGGCTATATTGATAACCGCACCGCCTTCTACTTCCTCGGCGGTCATCTCCACGTCATCAATGCCCATTTTGGACAGTATTTCTTTCAAATAATCCTTAGCGGTATCCAGAGGTGTTACCTCCACGAAGGCCCGCACTTTTGCGGGACTGCCGCCAAACAGACCAAATTTTTTCTTTTCCGGCTGCTGTAAAATCTCAAACTGTGTATTTTCCAACAGAGTACCCAGTTGCTGACAAGCCTGCTTTTTGGCCTCCTCAATGGTGTCCGCAACTGCAATCATTTCACGAATCATTTTATGCTTCCTCCCGTTTTATCTCCGTTTTTTCTTGTTTTTCTTTTCCGGATACTTCACGCTGTTTGCTTCTTTTTTAGCCTGCTGAATTTGAGATGGTGCCACATAATCCGGCACATCAATATAAGCCACCTCTGCCTCCTGCTGTCTTCGCAGCACAATACGGTGTGCTTCATCTCGTGCCTCAATAATACTGGCATTATAATAGATATTTAGTATCAGAGATTGTACAAATCCGAGTACCGTGGAAGCGATCCAGTAAAAACCTACCGCACCGGGTACATTAAAAGCAATCCATGCAGAGAACAGCGGCATCAGCAGAATAAAGACAAACATACAGCCCTTCATCTGTGTACCGTTCATTTTCTGCATAATCAGCATACTGACCACAGAAGTTACAAAACAGAGTACGGGAATCAGCCACATAAAGGACCAGAAGGTACTGGCCGAAGGGGTGGCCAACAAATCCCACCCAAGGAAATTAAAGCCGCCGGCATACTGGTTAATGCTGTCTACTTCACTGTTAGTGAACAGAGGCTGGCCATTGGCATCCTTAAAGAAACCCTGAAGGAGATTGAAGTATTTTACCGTATAGATCTGACCGTAGTTATTGCCGCTCAGACTGGTACCCAAACCGGGCAGGGCATACAAATTATTCATGGCTATGTTAACTTTATCAGCCGCAATATGCAGTGTATTGGTCAGCGGGTTAATAACCGAATAGTACACGCCCAGCATAACCAGCATGGGAGCGATCATCGGCAGACAGCCGCCCGTCATACTGACGTTTTCTTTTTCCATCAGTTTTTGAATTTCCATCTGGGCGCCCATTTTATCTTTGCCGTAGGGTTCCATAATTTCTTTTTGTTTTTTCTGGAATCTGGCATTAGAGGCCATAGAACGCTGCTGCTTGATGGAAAACGGCAGCAGCAGCAGCTTAACGATCAGCGTAAATATAATAATGGAAACGCCAAAATTTTTTACAATAAAGAAAGCTGCCCAGAGAATATAGCCGAACAGACTTCCTATCAGGTTAAATAGTTCTGTCATCTGCCAAAAAACATTCCTTTCAAGCTGCGGTTTCCTGCCGCTACTCCAAAATAATGTTGGAGGGCCTTGCCCTCCAAACCTCCCACCAGGGGGTCTCCCCCTGGACCCCCGTTGGGGGAAACCTTTTTCTGGCGAAAAAAAGGTTTTCCCCCAAACCCCCTTCCAAAATTCGATGTGTTGATGTCTTTCAAGTGCTTGACAGACAGGATGGGGACAATCTTCCCCAAATCTTTAAGAGGGTGTCGGTGGACTTTCACCGGAAAGTTTCCCTGACTTATACAGGGTTTCAGGAAAATGGCTGCGGCTTTTTCTATCGCCGCCAACCAAAGCAATTATCATCTGCAAAAATGAGTATGTGAAAACGGCAATTCACAGCCGCCGCATTCGTCATGATTCAAAACATTACATTTACTATTTCTTGTGCCGAAAAATATCAATTCTCTTGGGTTCCTTCCGATAGCGAATCTTTTTCGGCTTTTCAGGAACAGGGTCATATCCTCCCGCAGAAAAGGGATTGCACCGCAGAATACGCCAAATGGTCATAATCGTTCCCCGCAAGGCACCAAAGCGTTCAATCGCCCGTATGCCATAGACCGAACAAACCGGATAATATTTACAGGACGGCGGCGTTCTGGCCGAGATATACTTTTGATAAAGGCGAATAAGCCAAATAAGCGGGCGCTTCATGTTAAAACACCCGCATCCTTGAGCTGTTTTTTCATTGATTTCAGAACATCATAGCTTTTAACAAAAGGCGTTTTGGTTCTGGCCACAAAAACAAAATCATAGCCGTCCCTGACATTTCCGGACAAAGCCCGAAACGCTTCTCTGATGATTCTGCGTGATCTGTTGCGCATAACGGCCTTTCCGACCTTCTTTCCGGTCGTGATACCGATCCTGACATCTCCGCTGCGGTTCTTGAGTACATAGGTGACAAGCAAGGGAGATGCATAGGATCTGCCACGATGGTACAGCCGGCGAAAATCTCTGTTATCCTTCAAAGTGATAATTTCACTCATTTTTCATCTTCCCAATCCTCATTGGTTCCTAAAGACCGTCTGCATCCCTGTTCCAACCATGTCCTTCACAGATTAGTAAGAAAGTCTTTTTCTTCCCTTTGCTCTTCTGCGGGACAAAACCTTGCGTCCGTTTGATGTGGACATTCTCTTTCTGAAGCCATGCTCCTTCTTTCTGTGGAGCTTCTTCGGCTGATACGTTCTCAGCATGAAAAATTCCTCCTTTCGGAAAGTGTCAATACATCCTGATAATTTTCAAGATATAACCTTGCACCATAGAATTATAAACCAAAATCCCTGCATCTGTCAACTACAAAATAAAAGAATTCTTTCGAAATTTCCTAACAGAGGGTAATAATTTCTAAAAATCAACGGACAGTATTTTTTATTTTGCAAAAAACACTCAGAATTCAACATTCTGTAAAAGGAATGTTGAAAAATCATTTGAAATATACAAACAGATATGCTATAATTATACTTGTATAAGTATCTGTTGGCGGCAGCACCCTTTTGGATTTCTTTCCCGCTGCCCCTCATCAGCCTATGCCGCACCAGTAAAAAAATAGGAGGAAGAAAAAATCTATGGATTCATTCAATGAAGCTTGGGAAATCGTTTGTGATTACTGCAAGGAACGAATCACCGATGTGGCCTACACCACATGGATCAGCAAGATTGAGCCTGTCAGTCTGGATTTTGCACAGGGAAAAGCCATTCTGATGGTGCCGACCGATTTTAATCGTCAGACACTTATCAGAGGATACATGAAACTGCTCAACGATGCTTTTGCCAGTGTTTTCGGAGAAGGTATTGAAATCTGCTTCACCATTCCGGAAGAAGCCGCTGTCAAAGAACAGGAATCTTCCGATACCGTTATGGATGCCGACTATGAATATACATTCGATACCTTTATTGTCGGCTCCTCCAACAAATTTGCACACGCCGCCTCATTAGCCGTAGCCACGAATCCCGGCAAGGCCTATAATCCACTGTTTATCTACGGCAATTCCGGCTTGGGCAAAACCCACCTGCTCTATGCCATCCGCAACGAAATTATGAAGGCCGATCCGACCTCTGTCATTACCTATGTCAAAGGCGATGACTTCACCAACGAGTTTATCGAATCCCTTCAAAACGCCACCACCTCCGAATTCCGCCAGAAATACCGCAATTCGGACGTTCTGCTGGTAGACGATATTCAGTTCATCAGCGGCAAAGAACGCACACAGGAAGAATTTTTCCATACCTTTAATACCCTGCACGAAGCCAACTGTCAGATCGTACTGACATCGGACCGTCCGCCCAAAGAGATCAAGACCTTAGAGGACAGACTCCGCAGCCGTTTTGAATCCGGTTTGTTAGCCGACATTCAGCCGCCGGATTTTGAAACCCGCATGGCCATTATCAAACGGAAAGCCGAACTGCTGGAGATGAACCTGCCCGATGACGTAACCGAATATATTGCCACCCGTTTGAAAACCAACATTCGTCAGTTAGAAGGCGTTGTCAAAAAGCTGAAGGCCAAAAACCAACTCTACGGCGAGAAAATCACCATTACCGTTGCCCAAAAGACCATTTCCGATATTCTGAACAATGACCAGCCGCCTCCGCTGACGGTTGAAAAAATCATTGACGAGGTAGCCCATACCTACGGCGTTACCAGTGATGATATTCGTTCTGCGAAGAGAAACGCCACCATTTCCAACGCACGGCAGATTGCCATCTATGCGGTCAGAGAAATCACGGGAATGTCCATGAAACAGATCGGTGAGGAATTCGGCGGCCGTGACCATTCCACAATTGTATACGCCATCAACCAGATTGAAAAGAACATGAGCAAGGACTCCAAACTCAAATCCACGGTAGAGGACATTATCAAGAACATCCGTGGCCGCTGAAAGCCTGAGGAATGTTGGAGGGCTTTGCCCCTGCACTCCCTAAAGGGACTAACTTCGTGTCGCCCACAAGCCTTTGAAAAGCTTGCGAAAAACT
>CADCOZ010000063.1 GCA_902803125.1 uncultured Ruminococcus sp. | reverse complement strand
TCCCCCAAACCCCCTTTCAAAATTCGCTGACTTGACTTAAATCTACAGTTTACGATAACATTATTCACTATTCTCTATTTCCGTTTCGCTGGGGAAGTACAAAAAATCTTATCAAAGGAGATAACAAGATGAGCAGTTATCATTTTTTTGCCATTATGTCACGCATGAAGTACATTAACCGCTGGTCGCTGATGAACAACACCCGACAGGAAAACATCAGCGAACACAGCCTGACCGTGGCCATGCTGGCCCATGTACTGACTACTATCAGCAATCAGCGGCTCGGTAACCATTATGATGCCGAACACGCCGCCGCTATCGCCCTGTTCCACGACTGCACCGAAATCATCACCGGTGACCTGCCGACACCCATCAAATACGCCAGCAAAACCTTGCGTCATGCCTATAAAGATATTGAAGAGGAGGCCGCCCGTCATCTGCTGAGTACCCTGCCCCAAGACCTGCGGGACGTATACGAAAAGCTCCTTCTGCCAACCGACACCGATCCCTATGTGCTTCGCCTTGTCAAAGCCGCTGACCGCCTGTCTGCTCTCATTAAGTGCATCGAAGAGGAACAAATGGGCAACCGTGAATTCATGCGGGCTAAATCCGAGATTCTGACCTCTCTGCGGGAAATGGATATGGTCGAAATCAATATTTTTATGCAGGAGTTCCTTCCCTCTTATGCCCTTTCACTCGATGAACAGAACTTCACCCTGTAAGCATTTTCTCCGATATGAACAATAAATCCTCTCTCCGCTTTCAAAAAAATATCCAACACGCCGTTTTTCCAAAAAAAATTTGCTAAACGCCCTTTTCTGAGCTATAATGAGGAGAGCCATTTATAGTTTGGCGTTTGACGTTTGGTGCATGGCACTGCCGCCGTCTGCTCATAACGTGCGTTTCTTCCGTGCCGCATCATCATGATGCCCCCAACACAGAGGTGTGCGTTTCTGCGTCACGATTGACACCCTGCACTGAATGGTCTTTTATTTGGTTGTTCTGACATAAGGGAGGTTGGTTTATGTCTGATAAACGTAACAATGCACCGCAAAAATCACCCGCTGCCAAACATAAAAGCAGGCCTGCCGGTGACGTGGTGTTTTATCAGCCGAAAAGCAAGGGCAAAACAGCCGCATCTCCGACCGCTTCGGCCGCATCACCCAAACGGAAACCCCGCCAAAAGCATACGGCTCTCAATGTTTTTCTTTCTTTTTTGGGTGTCCTGCTGATACTGGGCGGCTGTGTCTGCATTGTTATCTATACTTATTTTCACCGCATCAACTATCAGGAAATCGACATCGCAGAGGACAGTCAGACAGCGGAACAAAGTCATTTGCTGAAGCCGGACAGCTCGGATATGCAGGAAATACAAATCTATCAGGGCGCACTGCTCAATGACCCGATGGTACTCAACGTCATGCTGTTTGGAGAAGATACCCGCAGCGGCATGACTACCGGCAATTCCGACACGATGGTACTGCTTTCGATTGATACCCGCCACCAGAAGATAAAAATGCTCTCGTTCATGCGGGATACCTATGTGGACATTCCCGGCTATGGAGAGAACCGCATCAATGCCGCCTATACGCTTGGGGGTGCGGCGCTGACCGTCAGCACCATTCAGAAAAACTACGGCATCAAGATTGACCGTTATGCCGTGGTGGACTTCAGCAGTTTCAAGAAGATTATTGACGTTTTGGGCGGCTTGGATGTAGAACTGACGGCGGAAGAAGTGGACTATATCAACTGGCAGTTCTGGATCAACCAACAGCCGGAATACACCGAAGCCGAAGGCGAATATAAGGAATACGTTCGTTCTCTGCTGAAAAGCAACTGGTACTATATCCCCGAAGAGGACAAGCCCATTAACAAGAATACGCTGACCTTCACCGATAACGGCGGGGACGAACCCACCGCTATGGTTCACCTCAACGGCACACAAACCCTCTGGCACGCCCGCAACAGAGGCGAGGACGGTATTTGCAGCGGCGATGACTTCACCCGCACCAACCGCCAGCGAAATGTTCTTGGTTTGATTATTGACAACCTGAAAAAATGTGATGTGCAGACCCTGCTGTCGATTATTTATGAAATCGGGCCGCTGATTACCACCAATGTTAAGACCTCGGAAATCACCGACTTGGCCGCCGACATTCCCACCTATCTGAAGTACCCGATTGTATCGGAAGCGGCTCCGGCCGTCAACACCATCAGTTCACTGTTCTATTTTTCGGACGAAAACCATCCCATTTATATCAACGGTGTGTATTCGTCTGTTATCCTGATTGCCGATTGGGATGCCTTCCGTCAGTCAATTGCAGAGTTTATTTACGAAGAACAGGTTCGCAGAACGGACACCCCCGACTGATCCCTGCCGCCTTTCAACGATGATGAGCCAACCGGCTTATCATCGTTTTTGTTCCCACAGAATGTTGGAGGGCTTTGCCCTCCAAACCTCCCAGCAGGAGCTTTGCCCCTGCACCCCACCAAGTGCTCTGCCCTTGGAACCCGTTGGGGGAAAACTTTTTCTGGCGAAAAAAAGTTTCCCCCCAAACCCCCTTTCAAAATTCGCTGTGTTGTTGTCTTTCAGGCACTTGACGGGCAAAATGTTATATTCTCCCGTTACTTTAGCATTTACTTTACCGGTTTTGAAAAGCTCATGTTTCTCACGCATTACTAATTATTTTCCCTGCGGTAAGATATTAAACGGGTTCTAAAAAAAATCAGGGAGCCTTCACCAATGAAAGCTCCCTGTGTTTTGCTGTTTTGTGTGACTGTGTGGTTAGTAATCACCCGCACCATGACCGGCACGGTCAACCGGTTATTCTTGCGGTGTTTCGGGCTGTTTGGGGGCAAAAGGAACAGTATCAAAGACCTCCATCACCCTGTCACGCATCCAAAACATCGGCGTTACACGCACCGCAAAGCCATAGCCGTTATCCATACGCCAACGGTAGCTTTCCGCCTGCGGCAGTCCGAACATCGCCAAAATGGTCATAATGACCCCGCCATGCGTAATAACGGCGGCCGTTTTTGTGTTATTGGCAGACAACTCCTCTACCAGCCGTTCAAAGCCCCGACAAACCCTTGCCGCAAATTCCTTTCCGCTTTCACCGCCCGGCGGGGGTGTTTTATCGGAATTTTGAAGCCATGCCGCAAACGCCGGATTCCCGGCTAATTCAGCGGCACTTCGGCCTTCCCAGTCACCGAAATCACATTCGCTCAAGGCAGGCAGGGTTTTTACTTCTCTGTCGGGATAAATCACCGAACAGGTTTCCGTACACCGCAGAAGGGGACTGGCATAAATCCGCTCGGCATACGGATAGCCGAACTGTTTATCAATGTCCCGAAGAGCCTGCTTTCCCTTCTCGGAAAGATGCACGTCTGTGCGGCCAATATAATGTCCTCGGTTAGTTTCATCTATCGCTCCGTGACGTATCAAATAAATGATATACGACTGCATTTTCTCCGCTTCCTTTCCTTTTGTGTGGGAGGGCTTTACCCTCCTGACCTTTTGCCAAGGTTTTGGCCCTTGGAACTCGTTGGAGGAAACCTTTTTTCGGCAAAAAGGTTTCCCCCTTCCCAAATGTGCTGTGTTGATATTTCGTGAAGTTTTTCTTTATGGCAGGATAAGCAACAGGTTTTCAAGAAAAATGATTTTATTCGTAAAAAAATGCAAAAAAGAACTTTACAAATTGTTTTATATGTTATATAATTTACATACTGTTTAATCTATCCCATTGTACCCTTTTGCCGATCATCAGGCGGCAGGGCAACTGTTACTACTATAAGCTATTTTCATTATCTTGTCAAGAGGAGGTGCCTTATGAACAACGATTTCCCGCGTATTGTTACCCTGCTGCGAAAAGAACGGGGACTGAGCCAGAAACAAGCCGCCTTGGAATTGGGCGTTTCACAGGCACTGCTCTCGCATTACGAAAAAGGTATTCGTGAATGCGGACTGGACTTTGTCATCAAGATAGCGGATTACTATCAGGTATCCTGTGATTATCTGCTCGGACGAAGTTTAGACCGTCACACGTCTTCTGTTTCGCTGGCCGACACGACCGGAACCGGCTCCCCTGAGGGAAAAGACGAAAGTCACAAGACAGCGGCTTTGACCGCTATGAACAAAAAGCTGATTTCCAATTCTCTGCAAATCATTTTTGATATCCTTGAAGAAATTGATAATAAAAACCTCACCACTGAGGTATCCTCTTATATGATGGTATCTGTTTATAAGATGCTGCGGTCTGTGTATTCCCTGAACAACAAAAACCCGCAGGCGATGTTTTCCATTATTCCCGAATATTACGCCGGTATTGCTTCCGCTCTGCAAAACGTGGTGGAAGCCAATATCAACGGCTTATCCTTGGGCAAAGCTACACCGGCTTCCCATAATATAGACAACAACACCATTCCTTACTTATCGCCCGATGCGATATCGAAAAGTCACCCCGAATTGGCTCCCTCTTTATACAACCTGATTCGTGACACCGAAGAACGCATGAAAAAACTGCTGTAAAAAAACCTCAATCCCTGTTCCATCGACCGTGGCAGGTATTGAGGTTTTGTTTTATGCTATGATTCTCAATAATACACGAGCAAAGAAGAATTTATGATAAAAGTATATACAACATTTCCCGATACGGAAATAGTGAATAGTGTTTGAAGGAGGCAAAGTCAGCGAATTTAGGGAGGGGGGAAATAAATAATAAATAATAAAGAATAACGAATAATGAATAATGGTTGAGGAGCCAAAAATCAGCGAATTTTGAAAAGGAGTTTGGGGGAAAACATTAAGTCCTGCGGGGTCACCCGCTCGCCAGAAAAGGGGTTCCCCCAAGGGTCTGGCCGGTCAAGAAGAAGTACCGGTTACATTAAGCCTTGGGCGTATTTCCAGGAGAGAATGCGGAGAACAGCGTGGTCAATTTGGTTTTCGGTCAGGGTACCGGAGGCAACGGCTTCTTTGATGGAGGTCATTGATTCCTCTATCATGCCGCTGGAGAGGAGCAGAACGTCGTTGCCCGCTAAGACAGCCGCAACGGCCGGGGTGTTTTGACCGCTGTAGGCGGTGATGGCTCCCATCGAGAGGTCATCGGTCATGATAAGGCCGCTGAAGGCAAGGTCTTCCCGCAGGATTTTATGCACGTTGGGCGACAGCGAAGCGGGCCGCTCTTTGTCCATGCATTCCACAATATTGTGGCTTACCATAACACAATGGGATCCGGCCTGAATGCCGGCCTGGAAGGGGAGAAAGTCTTTGGTTTGGAACTCCTTGAGTTCCCGTTTGTCCACAGCAATACCGGTGTGGGTGTCAACATTTTGACCATAGCCGGGGAAGTGCTTTAAGGTGACGGAAACACCCCGCATTTGGCTCATTTCCGTAACAATGCGAACAAATTCGGCAGTTGTTTTGGCATCTTGTCCCAAGGAACGGTCATACATGAAATCCTTCTTATTGGTGGCGATGTCGCACACGGGAGCCAGATTGATATCAATCCCCAGTTCTTTCAGCAGGGTGGCTTTTTCGTCTGCATCGGACTGTATGAAGCCAAGGCCGCCGTTTTTGTATAAAACACGGGGCGATTGAAACTCGTGGTCACTCAGAGCGGTTTTGGCACTGATACGGGTAACGGTGCCGCCTTCTTCATCGACCGCAAAGGCCAGCGGAATTTTTTGGGCAATCGACAGAGAAGTCAGCATTTGTTTGACACTTTCTTTGGTCTGACCGGCAAAGTCATTACCGAAGAGGACATAGCCGCCCAAGTGGTAGAGGGTGGCTGTTTCGGAAGGCTCTTCATAGGGTTTGGCGGCAAAGAGCATCTGTCCGATTTTTTCCTCCAGTGTCAGCTGTGTCATATAGCGGTAGGCATCTTCATAGTAGTCAGAGAAGATACCGCCGTCCAAAAATTCGGACGGTACACTGAAAAACATACTTTCGGAGCTTTCTTCCGGAACGGAAGAACCGGATGACACGACAGAAGATTCCGTAGATGTTTCAGATACCGCAGATACCTCAGATACCGCAGAAGGTTCCGGTTCGTTTTGACTGGGGGTCCAGACAGAACTTTCTGTGACGGAAGATGACGCATTCCCGCTGACAGCAGAGGAAACATCAGAAACCTTTGCGGTGATTTCGCTTTTATCAACGGGCTGATTCTGACAGCCCACCGCCGTCAACAGGCTGGCGGCACATAGTGTCAGGATAAAAAGACGGATCCGTTTGTTGGGTGTTCTCATAGTGCATTCTCCTTTGTAATGATGTCAGGGGGGCAATAATGAATAGAGAATAGTGAATAATGAATAATG
>CADCOZ010000062.1 GCA_902803125.1 uncultured Ruminococcus sp. | reverse complement strand
CTGTGTACCGGCCAATGCACCATGGCCATTCCCATGAATCGGTACGATACGATTACAAGCGGCGAATGTATTAACTGTCTGCGGTGTACAACCGTTTGTCACCGTCAAAACGTGAAGGCCGATGTTTTGCCGGCGGTATCCGGCACAGCAGCGGCGGCGGCTCTGATGGGTGTGTATTATGTGGGCTGTATTCCTGCCCCTTCACAGAACAACAGCGGCGAAATACTTTCTGCTGAGGTATCACTTACCAACAACAGCGGCCCCTATAAAGACGGCACCTACACCGGCACCGGCACGGGCTTCCGAGGAACTGTTGCCGTGACCGTAACCGTCAGCGGCGGCTATATAACAGACATTAGCGTAGATGAAAAAAGGGACGACAGCGAGTTTTTTGCAAAAGTACAAAATGCGGTGATTCCTGCCATTCTTGCCGCCCAAAGTACAGAAGTTGACACCGTCAGCGGAGCCACCTTCAGCAGTAATGGCCTGATAGAAGCGGTCAAAAACGCTTTGGGCGATCAGATTCTTTTTGAAAACAGCACCGAACAAACACAAACTTCTGCCGATGAAAACAGCAAAACCGACACCAGCAATACCCATAACCGGCCTCATTCTTCCGATACAACCAATTCTGACGAAACCAGTTTGGACGAAAGCAGTCTGGAAGAAAGCAGTTTGGACGAAACCAGTTCGGACGAGAGCAGTTTAGACGAGAGCAGTTCGGAACCGAGCGGCCTTCTTGCTGACGGGGTTTATACCGGCACGGGTACGGGATATCGAGGAGCTACCAGTGTAACGGTAACGGTGGTTGGCGGAAGGATAACGGATATCACGGTTAATTCCTATCAGGATGACAACCAATTTTTCAGCCGTGCGGCCAGCGGGGTTATTTCTGCCATTCTTGCCGCCCAAAGTACAGAAGTTGACACCGTCAGCGGTGCGACCTTCAGCAGTAACGGCCTTATTGAAGCCGTATCGCAAGCCCTTGGCATTGACTTCACGAACCCCAACAGCACCGCCGGCCGTAAACACGGCAGATAAACCAAAAGCAATTAACAAACGTGCGTTCGATGATCCATACAGGCGTACTCCCCCTGTCAACTCCGTTGACATCCCCCTCAAAGAGGGGGACTTTGTTCACAGCCAACATCAAGAACAACACATTGGTAAAAGCATCGAACTTCCATTAACAATGAAACCGCCGCTGTACCGTAACGGGTTGACAGCGGCGGTTTTGTGCGGGGAAAAATACTTGACCACTCAGGAGGAACGGCTGAGGCCGTTTATTCCTGCGGCTGTGCGGTCATGAGCTTTGCCGCCAATTGATAGGGTAATATTTTCCACAACAGCGTGTCATTACCCAAAAAAACAGCTTGACAATCGAGCCGCTCTAAACTATAATAGTGACAAGTGATAACACCTGTCGTGTCAAAAAGCGGGGACAAAAATCATATGTAAGACAAGCAGGTTCATCGGCACCCGTCCGCACGAATACCAAAGTAATGGCAGTATACAGAGGTTTGGTTCGTCAGGCACTTGAAAGACAACAACACAGCGAATTTCGGAAGGGGGAGAAATAAAGAATAATGAATAAAGAATAATGTTTGATGAGGTCAAGTCAGCGATTTTTGGAAGGGGGTTTGGGGGAAACCTTTTTTTCGCTAGAAAAAGGTTTCCCCCAACGCCCTCCAACATTAAAAAAGCGTAAAGGAGAATGATAATGAGATTTTTTCATGTCAGTGACCTTCATTTTGGCAAGCAGTTCTATAATATGAACCTTACGGAAACGGATCAGCCGTTTTGGGTGGAACGGTTTCTGGAAGCGGTGGAACAATATCAGCCCGATGCGGTGGTGATCGCCGGCGATGTCTATGACCGAAAAAACCCTTCCGCTGAAGCGATGCACTTGTTCGATAAGCTCATTACCGGCCTTGCTCAGAGAAAAACCTATACCTTCGTCATTCCGGGCAACCACGATGCCGCTTTGCGGCTGTCACACGGTTCCACACTGCTTCAATCTCACCACATCTACATAGCCGGTGACGTGAGCCGTGAATTACAGCACGTTACACTGGGAGATGTTACTTTCTGGATGATGCCGTATATCTTTCCGAAAGCAGTGGCGAGTCCGTCCGTACTCAACAGAGAAGATATCAACTCTTATCAGGAAGCCGCCAGGGCTTTGATTGCCGAACAGCCTTTGGATACCTCAAAGTGCAACGTCCTGGTGGCTCACCAGAACGTCTTGGCCTGCGGTCAGGCTCCCGAACACAGCGATTCGGAATCGATTATCGGCGGGCTGGGAGAGATTGACTACACCGTATTTGACCCCTTTGATTATGTGGCACTCGGCCATATTCATAACGCCCAGAAGGTCGGCAGAGAAACGGTTCGCTATGCCGGCTGTCCGCTGTATTACGACTTCTCGGAAACCCATCGCCGCAAAGACCTGACACTCGTGACCATTCACGCAAAAGACGATATTCAAATCGAAAGCATTCCCATCAAACTGCCGCATACGCTGTTACAGCTGACCGGTACGTTGGACGAACTGAAGGAACAGGGACTTGACCTGCCCGATAAAGACCAGTATTATATCCAGTGTGTTGTCAGCAACAAGAACAGACCGCCGCATATCTTGGACAAACTGCGGGAAGTCTTTGGCAACAGCTTGGTCAATGTCAAGATAGCCAGAGAGGAAAGGTTTTCTGCTTTTCAAACGGTTTCGCAGGGAACAGCGGCCTCTCAGCGGCTGGATGAACAGTATATGGAGTTTTTCCATTCTATAGAAAATGATTATCCGGACAGCAAACAAGAGGAACTGTTACAGCTGATCATCGAACAGCAGGAACGCTTCAGCGGAGAGTATTATACGGATGACAAAAACATACCGGAAAAAGATTCGCAGGAACTGATTGATTTACTTCTTGACGGTTGGGAGGACAAAAAATGAGACCGCATCAATTGAGTATGAAGGCCTTCGGCCCCTTTGCCGAAAAAACCGTTGTGGATTTTGACCGAATGGGCAACAATATTTTCTTGATTGCCGGCGATACCGGTATCGGCAAAACCACCATCTTTGACGGCATGATATATGCGCTTTACGGCAAGGCCAGCGGCTTGAGCCGCAGCAGTCTTGGCACAGAGTCGTTCCACAGTGACTACTGCAAAGAAGGCAACTACAAAGCACCTATGGAGGTAACATTCACCTTCTCTAATGCCGGAAGAACCTATACGGTAAGCCGCACGATGAACTGGGGTGTCAAAGGCAACAGCCAAACCGTTGTGAAGGAGTCTACCCTCTCCGAAAACGGCACGGTCATTCTTCACGGCAAGGGTCGGGAAGATAAAGATGATGTAACCCGCAAAATACAGGAAATCTTGGGACTTGATGCCGACCAGTTCCGCCGCATTATCATGCTGGCACAGGGTGAGTTCCAAAAATTTCTGACATCCGGCAGTGATGAAAGGGGCAAGATTCTTGGCAAGCTGTTTGACAACCGCAGGCACATTGACCTTCAGATGCGTTTGAAAGCCGCTTTTAAGATGGTTGAGAACCGGCTTGATACCATTTTCCGGGATATCCAAAGAGAAATCGGCTACTTTTCCCTTTCGCTGACCGATGAACAACAAGAACGGCTGTCATCAGAGAATCCCAACCTTCTGAGTGATATGAATCAAATCATCGCAGAGATTGAAGAAGAAAGACGTCAGCTATCGGTCAGCATTCAGGAAACAGAAACCGAACGCATGACCCTGCACGGCATAATCACCCGTGCGGAGGACATCAATCGCCGCCTGACAGAACTGGAACAAACAAAGGCAAAGCTATTGCAGAATCAACAGCAGACCCCTGTTATAGAGGACAAAAAGAAAAAGTTAGCTGCGGCCAAAAACGCCAAGGAATTGATACCGCTGGAAAAAACCGCCGCTGATGCACGGGAACAGCTGAACAGACTTCAAAACACCATTCAGCAACTGCGTCTTGACCAAGAAACGCTCCGCACAGGGGTCGCTGACCGTCAAGCGAACGCCGCCGCTGTTGCAGAAAAGAATCGGCCGCTGATAGAGGCCAACACAAAGCAGCGAAACGACCTTGAGAGGATTCTTTCTCTTTATGATGAATACAGTGAAGCCGCATCCCAATGCCGGCAAAAAGAAATAGCCCGTCAGAATGCTTCTGCCAAGGCTTCACAGGCACAGCAGAGTCTGGAGAAAACCCGCACAAGTCTGCAAGCCGTGCAAAGTCTTTTGGATACTCTTGACCATGCGGGCGAACAGACCGTGAAGGAAGCCCAGCGTTTGTTGGAGGAACAGGAAACCCGAAAGACCCATCTTCTCAAGCTGGAACAGCAGATGAAAGCCTTGAAACAGCAGGAAAAAGAACTGGCGGCTCTGTCCATATCCGTTCACGAGGCACAGATAGCCGCACAGCAGGCAGAAAAAAAGCATTGTCAGCTCAACGGAGCGTTTCTCAGCGGGCAGGCCGGTTTGCTGGCGCAGGAAATGCGGAATGAACTGCAAACCAATCCAACGGTTCACTGTCCGGTATGCGGCAGTCAGCATACAGTGGCCGATATAGATGCTTTCGCCGTCTGCTGTGAGGATACCCCCACAAGAGAACAGGTAGATCAAGCCTTTGCCGCTTGGACACAAGCCCAAAATGCCGCAGATAAAAGTGAAAAAGATTATACCGGCAAACAAGCCTCCTATGAGCGTGATTTAGCGGCACTGCTCGAACGCTCTGCGGAATGGATCGGTGTGACCGATCAGGAAACATTGTGGCAGGGAATCGCTTTGTCAGAAGCGAAAATACAGTGTGAGTCCGCTATTAAAAAATGCCGGTCGGATTACCAGAAGGCACTGGACGAAAAGCGGGCAAAGGATAAAGCCGTTCAAAATAAAGCGCTATTGGAAGCGGAAGCGGAAAAATGGCAGGGTACTTTCACCAATGCCCAAGAAGCCCTGCAAAAAGCCGCAGAGGAATACTCGGAAGCCAAAGCCAGAGCCGATGAAAAGCGGAATGCACTCGAAGGCTTTCCGCCCTCTAAACAAGCGGCACAGGCCATGATTCGTCAGCTGAGAGATAAAACCGAACATCTGCAATCGGCCATAGACGAAGCGGAGCAGGATTTTAACCGTCATCAAAACCGGCTGGCCGGTGTCAACGGCCGTTTGGCCACCGCCGAAGCGGAGCAGGAAACCGCCAAAGAAAAAGAGCGGCAGACAAGATTTGCTTTTGAGGAAGGCTTGGTGCGATACGGCTTTGGCCACCGTGACGAATACGAAGCGGCCATGTCTCCGAACGGTCTGCGGCTGTATCCGGACGATCTCGACAGCTGGATCAGAAGCACCGAAAGAAGCATCAATACCTATGAGCAGGAATGTCGGGACTTGGAAAAGGCCATCACCCGCCTGACACAGGAAACCGAAGGCTGTGAACAAACGGATTTGAAGGACGCTAACGAAAAAATGCAGACCATCGAACAGAATCTGAAAACCATGCGGGAAAAAGAGAAGGAATTATCTTCACAGATCTCTGCCAAAGAGACAGCCTGCGGTCATATCAGCGTTTTGCTGAAAGAGCAGGCAAAATACCGGGCGGCTGACATGAAGCTTTATCCTCTTTCCACTGTCGCCAACGGCACTCTTTCGTTCAGCCGATATATTTTGGTCGACTTTTTCCGCCGTATCATTGAGCGAGCCAATGTGCATCTCGACATGATGACAGACGGCGAATATGCCCTGATATACAAGAAACCCAGTGACGGCAGAAGACTTGTCGGACTTGACCTGAAGGTGTATAATTCGATTACCCGTCTTGACCGGGAAACCGCCTCTCTTTCCGGCGGACAGCTGTTTGAAGCGTCCCTGTCGCTGGCACTCGGTCTTTCCGATGTAGTGCAAATGGAAAGCAGCAGCACCATACAGATTGACAGTATGTTCATTGATGAAGGTTTCGGTTCCTTGGACAGCACCCGACTGGAAAAATCCATTGAAGTACTCAGTCGCCTGTCCTCCGGTCAACGCCAAATCGGCATCATTTCCCACGTCGCCCGCTTAGACGAATGCCTTCCCAAAAAAATCTGCGTCCGCAAAAAATCCAACGGCCAAGGCAGTGAAATCTACATCGAAACCGACGAGTAACCCCCGTGTGTTGGAGGGCTTTGCCCTCCAAACCTCCCACCAAGGGCTCTGCCCTTGGAACCCGTTGGGGGAAACCTTTTTCTAGCGAAAAAAAGTTTTCCCCCAAACCCCCTTCCAAAAAT
>CADCOZ010000061.1 GCA_902803125.1 uncultured Ruminococcus sp. | reverse complement strand
GAATGTTGGGGCTTTGCCCCAAACCCCATTGGGGGAAAACTTTTTCTGGCGAAAAAAAGTTTTCCCCCAAACCCCCTTTCAAAATTCGCTGACTTGACCTCAATCAACATTATTCACTATTCATTATTTACTATTCATTATTCGTTATTTCTGCCCCCCTCCCTAAATTCACTATATGGCCAACCCTTTTCCGGCAAAAAGGCCACAAAAAAGCGCCCCGTCAACGACGGAACGCTCCTTGGAACACAAGCGATCAATTGCTCATTGGAAATGACAAATTGCGAATTGGTATTACTCCTGTTCTTCCCTTACCTTTGCAAAGCACTCACTGCAATAAACAGGGCGGTCCTCACGCGGCTTAAAGGGTACTCTTGCTTCTTTGCCACAGGCCGCACAAACAGCAGTGTACATTTCGCGTTCGGGCTTCTGGGCATTCTTTCTGGCATCACGACAGGCCTTGCATCTCTGGGGCTCATTCTCGAAGCCCTTAGAAGCATAGAATTCCTGTTCGCCGGCTGTGAAAACAAATTCAGCGCCGCATTCTTTGCAGATGAGAGTCTTATCCTCGTACATTTGATTTACCTCGCTTTGGTATAAATAATTTTTTTCGCCCTCGGACGGAATTGCACCGCCGCCTTTGGTTCCTCAAGGGAATTCAACGCTCTTCTTTTCTTAAGCTACACGGGCATATCAATGTGTTCCGGCTCCTTCTCGGCACGGCTGTTATTCCTCACCGCCAAAAGCCGTTTTGTACCGCTGACGAATCTTCCGGCGGACACGCTGCATCGCATTATCGCAGGACTTGCGGCTGATGGACAGCTTTTCGGCCATCGCATCATACGACATTCCTGTCAAGTAACACGCCAGCACTCGACTTTCCACAGAGGTTAAACATTCCTGCAAATACTGTTCCAATCCGGAAAGCTCTTCCTGCCGAATCAGGATATCCTGCGGATCCTCTTCTGCACCGGCCAAAACTTCTTCCGCTTCTTCCATGGGGGCGGTCAGCGCATTGACCTTATTTTTGCCGGAAAAGACGTGCCGCACCACCGAACGCATTCGATTGCAGATGCACACATCTGCATAGTGACGAAATGAGGACTGACCGTTGTTTTGATAGGTACGAGCCGCCTGATGCAGAGCCATCAAGCCTTCCTGCACCAAATCTTCCGCTTCGGCTCCTATTACCGCATGGTCGGCCGCTCTTTTTTTCAGCAAAAGGAAAAACCTGTCCATCAGCAGACGGAAAGCATCTTCATCGCCATCTCTGCATCGTTCGGCCAAAGCCTCATCGCTCAGATCTGCCAGTGCTTCCCATTGACCTTCCCTTTGCATTCTGCCACCTCATTTATCGCTATGCTATACATCATACACTATTTTACACCATTAGTCAATATTTTTTTAAGCCTTTATCATAGCCGATTGCAATTTTTATCATTATTGCCAAAGGTATCCACCCCATTTTTGGCGGTTTTGATTGACCATTCCCTCAACACATTCTTTTCTGCCAAAATACTGATTTCAGTGAGCAGAAAAATGTAACAAAAGCATCCTTTCCTCTCATAATGGTCAGCGTATGCACCGATAACTTTTTTATTATACAGCGGTGTTCACGCAAAATTGGCCGCAATTAGCCGAAAGCAAAAAGGTACCCACTCCTTGTTAATAATGTATAATAATGCTTCGGGTACTTTATCCATAATACCGATATCTGTCATAACTTGATTCTTGTGTTGTCAAATGCAAAAAAACAGGTTATAATGAGAATCACAGAATCCATGAGGGAAAGGAGTGGCCGCCTTATGGTCGTACAGATAAAAAGCATGGGGCTGTTCGGCATGACAGCCTATGACGTAAATGTAGAAACAGATATCAGCAGAGGGGTATCGTCTTTTGATATTGTTGGCCTGCCCGATACCGCCATTAAAGAATCCCGTGATCGGGTACGCTCCGCCATCACGAACTCCGGATTTGGATTTCCCAATCGTCGGCTGGTCATCAATTTAGCCCCCGCCGATATAAAAAAAGCCGGTTCTTATTATGACCTGCCCATTCTGCTTTCTATTCTGGTGGCCAACAACGCCGTGAATTGTGACCTGTCAAAATCCGCTTTCATCGGGGAATTGTCGCTGGGCGGTGATGTTCGCCCCGTCAACGGCATTCTGACGATGGCCATTCAGGCCAAGAAAAACGGCATACAACAGTTCTATGTGCCTGCCGAAAACGCCCCTGAGGGTGCCATTGTGGAAGGCATTGATATCATTCCCGTTCCCCATGTCATCAATCTTATCCGCCATTTACGGGGACAAGCACCGATCGCCCCCGCTCCGCACTATCAGCCCGCCAAACAGGATCTCACTTATCCCATTGATTTTTCCGATGTCAAAGGGCAGGAAACCGTTAAACGTGCCATGGAAATTGCGGCCGGCGGCGGCCATAACCTGCTGATGATCGGCAGTCCCGGCACCGGCAAAAGTATGCTGGCTCAACGGCTTCCCACCATACTGCCCGACATGACGTTTGAGGAAATGATCGAAACCACACAGATTCATTCAACAGCCGGTATTCTCAGCAAAGACACGCCCCTGCTGACACAGCGTCCCTTCCGTTCGCCGCACCACACCATATCACCTATAGGCTTATCCGGCGGCGGTTCTATTCCCCGACCGGGAGAAGTGTCACTGGCCCATCACGGAGTGCTGTTTTTGGACGAACTGCCCGAATTCAACCGCAACGCCATCGAAAACCTGCGTCAGCCCATGGAGGACGGTGTCATTACCATTTCCCGTGCGAATGCGGTGTTGACCTATCCGTGCAGTATTATGCTGGTGGCCGCCATGAACCCCTGTCCCTGCGGCTATTTCGGACACCCTACCCGCACCTGTTCGTGCAGTCATCAAACCGTGCTGAAGTACCTCTCCAAAATATCGGGTCCCCTGCTCGATAGATTGGACTTGCACATTGAAGTGCCGCCGGTTGATTTTGACGACTTGACCTCCACCACTAAAGGAGAATCCTCCGAAACTATCCGACAGCGTGTCAATGCCGTGCGTCTGCGTCAGCAGGAACGGTTCAAAGGCAGCAGCATTCATAGTAACGCTCATATCCCCTCCGGACAGCTTGACAAATACTGTCCTTTAGACGATGCCGCCAAAGCCGTCATCAAACGCTCCTTTCACCAACTCAACTTATCCGCCCGCAGTTACAGCCGTTTGCTGAAAGTGTCCCGCACCATCGCCGACATGGACAACAGCGATGTCATTCAGCGCAGCCACATCTTTGAAGCCGTTCAATACCGCACCCTTGACCGCAAATACTGGCAGCGTACATAGGGCTGGAAGGCCTTGCCCTCTCTCCCACATCGGTCTATAAGCACGTTTCCTTTTTGAAAACTTGGAAACGGGCGTTAAAAAATCACAGCGGATTTTATGGACAATTGCGGGTCGATTTGTTATTATATAGATAAAAGGGGGTATCAAAATGATGCAGGCCATAGGCGAAAGCATATTTGATGTTGCATACTTGCTGTTTGCGATTATCAGCGGAATCACTTTGCTGATGAAAGCAAAAGGAAGGACGGTTATTGCACTGTTCGGCTGGATGACACTGCTGCTTGGTGTCGGGGACTCCTTCCATTTGATCCCGCGTATGCTGAACTACTGGACGGACTCGGATTATACTGCGGCCCTCGGTCTCGGTAAGCTGATTACATCGCTTACGATGACGGCGTTTTATTTGCTGTTCGAGTATGTGCGGCGGAACAAATACGGAATAACCGGTCAAAAGCCTGTTCTGGCCACCGTGTGGCTGCTGGCGGCTGTCAGGATGGCACTGTGCTGTTTTCCGCAGAACGGATGGATGAGTGCCGAACCATCTCTGCTGTGGGGAATCCTCCGCAATATCCCGTTTGCCATTCTTGGCGTGATGACCGTTGTACTGTGGTTCAAATCAGCGTCAAACGATAAGGCACTCCAATGGAGCTGGCTTGCGGTAACGCTGAGTTTCCTGTTTTATCTGCCTGTCGTGTTGTGGTCACAGACAGTGCCAATCATCGGTATGCTCATGCTCCCCAAAACGTGTATGTATATCTGGCTGATTGTGATGTTTATCAAAACGGAGAAATCAACAAAAATCAGTGGGTGAAACGATGAAACGAAAAACTGCAAAAGAAATTCTCGCTGAGTCCTTTCGGGAATTGGCAGAGAAAAAGAGTATAGACAAAATCACGGTCAAAGATATTGTTGAAAACTGCGGCTATTCGTCCGCTACCTTCTACCGTCAGTTTAAGGATAAGTATGATTTGATTGCATGGTCTTACACGCAAGACCTCAGAAGTATTGTAGACAAGCTGGCCTACACCAAAGACTCCTGGCAGCAAGTGCTGACAGAAGTAGCGGAATATTTCGAAGAGCAGAGAGATTACCTTTCTAACCTGCTGCTGCATATGAACGGCTACGATTCCTTTGTCAATAATATGACGCAGATCCATTATGAAAGGCTGCGGTTTCTCATATTGAAAGTTGCTCCGGACAACAAGCTGAATGAAATGACAGAAATGTATATACGGGAGTACTGTTACGGTACGGTACATCTAACCTGCGAATGGATTCTTGGCCAATATAAAGTGAGTTTTGATGATCTTACGCAGGTATATATAAACTCCCTGCCCGTACCTTTGAATCAATACCTTTATAAATGATAGAATCAAGGCTATTTTTCTCATAATGAGAATTTTCCCCTTGATTGCTTATTGTATTTATTCTTCAGTATGGTATAATAATGACAATAGCTGCGCACAACAACACAGCACACCATAATAATATTACGGAGGTTTTTTATGATGTTGAACGAAAAAGTAATTAAAGGCTTACAAACCATCGTAACCGAATTGGAGGACTTGACCGTAATTGTGGATAAAACAATGACCGCTATGAAAAAGGACGGCTCGATTGTATCACCTGTCCGCTGTAAATGGGAGCCTGCCGAAAAATAAGAAAACAGGCCGGCATACCTCCTGATAGTGGGATATGTCGGCCACTTTATCAAATAATGAAAGGATGACAGCGTTATGAACAAATCATTTTTAGCCTTTATCGGAGGAATTTGCACAGGCATATGTCTTATCATGCTTTATCTTCACCGTGGCATGATCAAAGCCGCCATCACCGGAACAGAAATGCCCAAAGCACCGGAAAGCTGTCCGGCTTTCAAACCGGAAGAAGATGCCGAATAACAACCGAAACGATACCTGATAAATACAGGGCTATCCGTTTCGGGGCGTTATACCTGCTCCATCTGCGGATATGTCTGTTATCCTGCTGAGCACGACGGCGTAATATCGATTTATTAGCGGCTGATAACAACCCGAAAAATCACAAGGAAATAACCCGCACAAAAACCTCGGTGACAATCCGCACACACGGACATCACCGAGGTTTTTCCTATGCTTTGAAAACAACTTCCTGACCTGTCAAAGTCAGCGAATTTTGAAAGGGGGAGAAATAATGAATAGTGAATAATGAATAGTGAATAATGAATAATATTTTGATATCCTACCGGCAAG
>CADCOZ010000060.1 GCA_902803125.1 uncultured Ruminococcus sp. | reverse complement strand
GGAAACCCCTTTTCTGGCGAAAAAAGGGGTTTCCCCAAACCCCTTCCCTAAATTCGCTGACTTGACCTAAATCAACATTATTCACTATTCATTATTCACTATTCATTATTCATTCTTTCTCCCCTTCCCTAAATTCGCTGAATTTTGGCTCCTCAAACATTATTCATTATTCATTATTCACTATTCATTATTCATTCTTTCTCCTTCCCTAAATTCGCTGACTTGACCTAAATCAACATTATTCTCTATTTCCACGATAGAAAAAGACCGCAAAGAAAAACTCTTTACGGTCAAAAGGAATCAAAGAATTATTGATAAAACCACGGCAGAAATTTGCACAGCAGTATTTTTCGTTTCAGGTCAGGGGACGTACAGCGAGCCGTTTTCAGCAGGGAACTGTATCCCTTCTGTTTAAGGGACTTTTGGATAGCCTGAGAGGAAAACCCTTGCTTCCGCAGGATATCGACCACACCTATTACTACCGAAGGCAGTTTCTGGTATTCAAACAGTTCTATGAGCTTCAAATTATCCCACCGCTGACGCTTCAGGGTGTCATACACCTTCAGCATGGCATCAATGCGTTCATAGCAGTTAATGTTTTCGGCGGTGCTGTCCTTCACGGGCGTATTATCTGTATGCCGCTGTAACAGAACGTCTGAACAGGCAATCTGCGGACGAAACAGCAGTACATTGTAAATAAACGCTTCCACATAACCGTAATGGCAGTCCTCGTAAAACTTGATGTGGTTTCGCAAAAGATACTCCCGCTTCAGCATGACGGCGGTAAAGTCAAAGAACACACGGGAATAGATGAGGTCTGTCATCAGTGAAGAGGCATCTGTTTTTTCGGCATTGTATTTATGCGTCCCACCGTCCTCTGCGGACGTATGGCCCCGCTGTGACGACACGGCAAAAATAAACTCAGCCGCCGTTTCATCGGCTGTTTTGAGATAATCCGCCAAATAGTTTTTATACATTCGGCTGGGATACACAAAGGTAATATACTTGCCGTCCGATTTATAGATACCCGTATTCAAAGCAGATGTAATACTGCCGCCGCCGCTTTGAATCACACAGCCCCGCAGGTTGTTATTTTTGATTTCTTCCAACGCCCAAAGAACACTGTCATCAGAGGAGTTCATGTCAATCACGATAAACTCCACCTCTTCCTCCGGCAGTTCTGCGGCAATTCGCTTGATAATATCCGAAACATGGTATTTATTATTCTTAGAAGGAATGATAACAGACAAACTGATATGCGCCATAGTCATACTCCCTTTTGTATTTGCTTTCCGTCATGCTAACCCCAAAGCACGGCCATTGGCCTTTCCTGCGGACGGTTCCCCCGACCGGTCAGCCAATCTTGTTCTTAATGAAATCGGCTGTTTCCTGTGCCAGACGGATAATCAATTCCTTATCCAAACCTTCCAGCATCACACGCACCAGCGGTTCGGTGCCGGATAAACGCACCAGTACACGGCCATCATCGCCCAAGGTTTCCTTTACTTCTTCAATCTTATTTTTCACGGCCTGATTCGTATAGAAATGCAGTTTGCCTTCGTTGGTTACTTTTACGTTAATCAATACCTGTGGATAGCGTGTCATCAGGGTAGCCATACTGGACAACTGTGCCTGCCGTCTGTTGACCAAACTAAGCAACTGGGCGGCTGTCAGCTGACCGTCACCGGTGGTGGAATAATCCAAAAAGATAACATGACCGGACTGTTCACCGCCAAAGTTATAACCTTCCCGCAGCATCGCCTCCAGTACATAACGGTCACCGACATTTGTAGAAACAAATTTCAAGCCGTTATCGGCACAAAAACGGCTGAAGCCCATATTGGACATGACCGTTCCCACGGCGGTATTCTTATTCAGCTTGTGGCGAGAGGCTAAATCCATGGCACAAATTGCCATGATAAAATCGCCGTCGATGATTTCGCCTTTTTCGTCCACCGCCAAACATCTGTCCGCATCACCGTCAAACGCAACGCCCGCCTGCAAATGATTCTCTACCACGAACTTTTGCAGGGCTTCCAGATGGGTGGAACCGCATTGGTCGTTAATATTCGTGCCGTTCGGCTGATCCGCTAACATATGACATTCTGCCCCCAAACGGGTAAACAGGGTTTCGGCAGTTCCGGCGGCTGAACCGTTGGCACAGTCAATGGCAATTTTCATGCCGTCCAGACGGTACGGAACGGTGCTGATAATATGCTCAATATAGTCCTCACGAGCCGTTTCGGCCCGATGGACACGGCCTAAGTGTTCGCCTGTCGGCTGGGGATAGGGCTTGACCTTGTCGATAACAATCGACTCAATTTCTGCTTCCAGTTCATCGGGCAGTTTATAGCCGTCCTCCGAGAAAATCTTGATGCCGTTGAAGTTAAACGGATTATGGGAGGCAGAAATCATAATGCCCGCATCCGCCTGATACTTCTTAATCAGATACGCCACCGCCGGTGTCGGCACGGCTCCCAGCAGAACCACATTCGCCCCGACAGAACACAGACCTGCTGTTAAAGCACCTTCCAGCATATAGGAAGAGAGCCGTGTATCCTTGCCGATCAAGATAGTCGGGTGCTTGTTGTCACTGCTGTCCGTCAGCACCATCGCCGCCGCCCGTCCAATGTTCATCGCCAATTCGCAGGTCAGTTCTGTGTTGGCAATGCCTCTGGCTCCGTCTGTTCCGAATAATCTTCCCATTCTCCTATCTCCTTTTCTTGATAAATTAACTGTTACGATAATTATGTACCGTTCCGCACAAAAATGCGATACCGGCGGCATTATCGGCCGAAAAAGCCGGGTCTGCAAAGGATACCGGATATTTTGCCGTCAGTCTGTCCCGCATCAGACGGTTGGACATCACACCGCCCGCCATCAGGATTGGCAAATTGCCATGCACCGCCAACAAAGCTCGACACATTTCGTCCAGTGTCTTTTCGACACAAGCCAAACACAGTGCCGCCGTTTCTTCTTTCGAGGCACCGTTTTCATAGGCTTTGCGGCAGATGTTTTCAATGCCCGACAAACAGCAGTCCGTTCCCTTCAAGGTAGCTTTGCCTTTTGGCCAAACGGGAGCCGCCGCCGCTAACTGTTCCAAAGCTTGGCCGCAGGGAAAATCTAACCCAAGCATGACCCCGATGCGGTCAATCAGCTGTCCGGCGTTCAGATCCAGCGTTTGTGCCGCTAACGTCACGGTGAACAGCTGTTCCGGGTTCGGCGTGACCAATACCGCTTCGGTGGTGCCGCCCGAAACATGAAACGCCAAAAACGGACGGGACAGCAGTGCCAACTGTCCGGAAGAGTAAACCGCCGCCGCTATGTGACCGTTCTGGTGCGAGAAGGTATAGAGCGGACATTTCTGCACCGCCGCAATTGCTTTGGCCGTGGAAAGTCCCACGGTAAAGCACGGCATATAGGAACCTTCGGCATCTCTGGGACGGGACGAAACCCCCACCGCCGTAATGGTACCGTCAAAATCAGCCAACAGCTGTTCCAGTACCGCCGGCATCTGCTGAACATGATGAAACACCGCATCACTCTGCCGCAGACCGCAGGCACCGCTTTTGACCGGCAGGAGCTTTTTTTGCTGAACCATGCCGACCGCAGGGTCATACAAAGCGGCTGACGTGGTATAGTTGCTGGTATCAATTCCCAAAAATACGGGCATCTTATTCACCGTTCTTCCCTTTTTGTCGGGCAATGGCGCCAAGCACACCGTTCACAAAGGAAGCTTCCTTCTCGGTAGCATAGCACTTTGCCAACTCCACCGCCTCGTTGATGGACACACTTACGGGAATTTCGTCAACATAGCAAATCTCATACACCGCTATTCTCAAGATGGTCAGTGCTATTTTGGCAATACGGTTCATTTTCCAGCCCTTCAGGTTGGCTTCAATTTTGGCATCAATGTCGGTCAGGTGTTCTTCCACACCTTTAACCACCTTGCGGGCATAGTCACTGACAACCTCGTCCCGTGCCTGTGCCGCATCTTCAAAAACGTCTTCGGCACTGTCATCACGAAACAGCCGCTCAAAAACAAATGCTAACGCCTGCTGACGTTCCTCACGCCTGCTGACGGACTTTTTTTCTGTATTCTCTGATGCTCCCATCTGGCCGCCTCCGTTTCTGTTTTTTATGACAAGATAGCCTTATGGAATACCTTCTTGCCCTTCTTAATGACAACATAGCCCTTTTCAAAGGCCGCTTTTGCAATCACGGCATTGACATCGGTTATTTTTTCCTCATCAATCGAAATGCCGCCCTGCTGAATCAGTCGTCTGGCCTCTGCTTTAGAGGGTACCAAGCCGGTGGCCGACAACAGGTCAATCAAACCGATAGCATTATCCTTGAACAAATCCTCTGCCAAAACCGTAGACGGCATATTATCGGTGTCGGATTTGCTGGAGAATAAAGCTCTGGCTCCTTCCAAGGCTTTTTTGGCTTCCTCTTCCCCATGCACCAACGCTGTCAGTTCATAGGCCAACAGTTCCTTGGCCTGATTCAGTTCACTGCCTTCCAGCTTTTCCAGTTCTCTGATTTTTTCCATCGGCACAAACGTCAGCATCTTCAGACACTTAATGACATCGCTGTCGGCCACGTTCCGCCAATACTGGAAGAAGTCGAACGGGGTAGTCTTTTCGGCATCCAGCCACACGGCACCCTTTTCGGTTTTGCCCATCTTTTTGCCCTCGGAATTGAGCAGTAAATTGATGGTCATGGCATAGGCATCCTTGCCCAACTTGCGGCGAATCAATTCTGTACCGCCCAGCATATTGCTCCACTGGTCATCGCCGCCGAACTGCAAGTTACAGCCGTAACGCTGATCCAGTGAGTAAAAGTCGTAACTCTGCATGATCATG
>CADCOZ010000059.1 GCA_902803125.1 uncultured Ruminococcus sp. | reverse complement strand
TTTCTTTCCACGGTCTTGCGGCGAATCTTAACGCTGTCACGGGTCGGAATTCTGCCCTTCGAGGACGTGGAAATCACATAGTGAATCTTGCCGCTTTCAATCAGTGTCAAGGTGTTTTCTTTGTCATTCTCGTGAATCTTATCTACCTCGATAACGTCCAAACCGTAGTTTCTCAGGGTCTGTGCGGTGCCTCTGGTGGCATACAGCGTAAAGCCCAGTGCCACATACTTCTTGGCCACATCGCCAATCTCTTTCTTATCGGGGTTGCGGACGGTAATGAACACACCGCCCTGCTTGGTCATCTTATAACCGGCGGCAATCAAGCCCTTATAGAGAGCCTCTTCCAGTGTATTGGCAATACCCAGCACTTCACCGGTGGATTTCATTTCCGGACCCAACTGGTTATCTACGTTGATCAGCTTTTCAAACGAGAATACCGGCACCTTGACCGCTACATACGGTGAACGGCGGAATAAGCCTGTGCCATAGCCCATATCGGCCAATTTCTCACCGAGCATGGCTCTGGTCGCCAAATCTACCATTGGTACGCCGGTGACCTTGCTGATATACGGAATGGTACGGGACGAACGGGGGTTGACTTCGATAACATACAAGGTTCCTTCATAAATCAGGTACTGGATATTGACAAGACCCTTGGTTTTCAGCGAAACGGCCAGATTTTTGGACGTGGTGATGATATTCTGTGTCATCTCATCGCTGATATTCCACGCCGGATAGACGGCAATCGAGTCGCCGGAATGGATACCCGCTCTTTCCACGTGCTGCATGATGCCGGGAATCAGGATATCTTCACCGTCACAAATCGCATCTACTTCCAACTCTGTGCCGGACAGATATTTGTCGATCAGAATCGGGTTTTCAATATCCTGCGCCAGAATAATGGCCATATATTCTTTGATATCGGCTTCGTTGAAGGCGATAATCATATTCTGTCCGCCCAAAACGTAGGACGGCCGCATCAGTACCGGATAGCCAATCCGCTCTGCAACATCAAGGGCTTCTTCTGTGGTCATGACGGTAAAGCCCTGCGGACGCTTCACATGGTGCAGTTCCAGCAGTTCATCAAAGCGTTCTCTGTCCTCTGCCATGTCGATGCTGTCCGCAGAGGTACCAAGGATATTCACGCCGCTGTCGCTGAGGAACTTAGTCAGCTTGATAGCGGTCTGACCGCCAAAGGCTACGACTACGCCATAAGGCTTCTCGGTCTTGATAATGCCCATGACATCTTCGTTGGTCAGCGGTTCAAAATACAGTCTGTCGGCGGTGTCGAAGTCGGTCGAAACTGTTTCCGGATTATTGTTGACAATGACAACATCATACCCCGCCTTCTTCAGCGCCCATACACAATGAACAGAGGCATAGTCAAATTCGATACCCTGTCCAATACGGATAGGACCAGAACCAAAAACGATAATCGTCTGGTTCTCGGAATTTTTCTCTTTGATGAAGGCTTCCGCTTCGTTGTCGGTATCAAAAGTGGAATAGAAATACGGGGTTTCCGCACTGAACTCGGCCGCACAGGTATCTACCATCTTAAAGACCGGTACCAGCGGGTTCTTGATTTTCTGACCGGACAGCTGTTCAATTGTCTTATCGAGGAATCCCATCTTTTTAGCATAAGCATAGAATTCATCTGTCAGCGGTTCTTCCTTCAATGCCTTTTCACAGCGTACCAAATTCAGGAATTTTTCTAAGAACCACTCATCAATCATCGTGATGTTGTGGATTTCTTCAACACTAATCCCTCTCTTGAGGGCTTCATAGACACAGAAAACACGCTCGTCATCGCAAACATAGAGTTTTTCGTGCAAATCCTCAAAGCTCATTTCCTCGAACTTCGGAGAGGACAACGTATTGTGACGAATCTCCGCTCCTCTGACCGCCTTCACCATGGCCTGCTCAAAGGTCGGGGCAATCGCCATAACCTCACCGGTCGCTTTCATCTGGGTACCGAGGGTTCTCTTGGCATATACAAATTTATCGAACGGCCATTTCGGGAACTTGACGACCACATAGTCAATGGTCGGCTCAAAACAGGCATAAGTCGTACCCGTCACGGCGTTTTTGATTTCGTCCAGTGCATAGCCGATGGCCAGCTTGGCGGCTACCTTGGCAATCGGGTAACCGGTGGCTTTTGAAGCCAGTGCGGACGAACGGGATACACGGGGGTTAACTTCGATAACGGCATAGGTAAAGCTCTCCGGCTCTAAAGCAAACTGACAGTTACAGCCGCCTTCTACGCCCAATGCCGAAACGATATCCAACGCCGCCGAACGCAGCATTTGATATTCTTTATCTGCCAGCGTAACAGCCGGAGCAATAACGATAGAGTCGCCCGTATGAACACCGACAGGGTCAACATTTTCCATCGAACAAACCGTGATCACGTTGCCCTTGCGGTCACGCACCACTTCGAATTCGATTTCCTTCCAGCCGGAAATACACTTTTCTACCAGCACCTGCGTAATCGGAGAAAGCGCCAAACCGTTGGTGGTGATTTCACGCAGTTCTACTTCATTATTAACAATACCGCCGCCGGTGCCGCCCAAGGTAAACGCCGGACGGATAATGACCGGATAGCCGATTTCTTTCGCAAAAGCAACGGCTGATTCCACATCGTTAACCACCGTTGACGGAATGACCGGCTGACCGATGGATTCCATTGTATCCTTGAACATCTGTCTGTCCTCAGCCTTGTCAATGGTTTCCGGCTTGGCTCCGAGGAGTTTCACGTTGTGCTTTTTGAGGAAGCCTTCTTTGGCTAACTGCATGGACAGTGTCAGACCTGTCTGACCGCCCAGAGTGGACAGCAGGGAATCCGGCTGTTCTTTGATGATGATACGCTTGACCGTTTCAAGGGTCAGCGGTTCAATATAGACTTTATCCGCCATCGCTTTGTCGGTCATGATGGTAGCGGGGTTCGAGTTAACCAGAATAACCTCCAGTCCTTCTTCCTTCAACGCACGGCAGGCCTGTGTGCCGGCATAGTCAAACTCTGCCGCCTGACCGATAACGATAGGACCCGAACCAATCACAAGCACTCTCTTAATGGTATTATCTTTAGGCATTGTTCTTTACCTCCTGCATCATGCTGACAAATTTATCAAAAAGGAACGAAGTATCCAGCGGACCGCCGCAGGCTTCCGGGTGGAACTGCACACTGAACACCGGCATATCGACATAAGTAATGCCTTCGCAGGTGCCGTCATTGGCATTAACAAAACTGACCGCCGCATTGTCCGGCAGAGAATCGCTCACCACCGCATAACCGTGGTTCTGACTGGTCACATAAACACGGCCTGTCTGCACATCGGCAGCGGGCTGGTTGGCACCTCTATGACCATATTTCAGCTTCTTTGTCTTGGCCCCCTGCGACAGTGCCAACAGCTGATGACCCAAACAAATGCCGAAGGTCGGAATACCTGACTGACAAAGAATCTTCAGCTGTTCGATGATCTCCGGGTTATCCTGCGGGTCACCGGGGCCGTTGCTCAGCATAATGCCGTCCGGGTTCATCGCAATAATTTCTTCTGCCGTGGTCGAGGCCGGTACCACCGTTACATTACAGCCCAGTTTCATCAGGTTGCGGCGAATACGTCTTTTGGCACCGAAATCCATCAGCACCACATCGAACTGTGCATTCTCTGCCCGATGCAGTTCCTTTTCCTTCACCGTCACGGCCTGCACCGCATTGGTGACTTTATAGCCCTTGAGTGCCTTGACATCTTCCGGTGTCGGCGGGGTATACATCAGTTTGGCATTCATCACGCCGTATTCACGGACGGTTTTGGTCAGACAGCGGGTATCAATGCCATACAGACCGGGAATATCTGTTTCCTTTAAAAAAGCGTCAAGCTGACCCTCACAACGGAAGTTGGACGGCTGCCGACACCACTCTCTTACAATATAAGCACGGAGAGCCGGTTTGCTGCTCTCAAAATCTGCGGGGATCACTCCATAGTTACCAATCAGCGGAAAGGTCTGGCATACAATTTGACCATAATAGCTGGGGTCTGTCAGCGTTTCCAAATAGCCTGTCATCGCCGTTGTAAAGACCAGCTCACCGACAACCTCCTTTTCTGCTCCGAACGAAAAGCCTTCATAGACATCTCCATTCTCCAAAATAAGATAGGCTTTCTTTTCCATTTTCTACCAATCCTTTCTTTCTTAGTCTTGGCGGACTTTGCCCACCAAATCACCCAGCAGGAACTTGATCCCTGCACTCTGTAAGCCTTTGAAAAGACCCTGCGAAACTCTCGTGTCAATCATACGTCAAAAGTTCCTATAGAATACAGGTTTGAACACTGTTGGGGTGATAACGTTTTGAGGCCGGCTCTGTACATTTGACTTGCTCGGAAACTTCCGAGGAAGTCTACTAATATTCATAGGTACTGAGCAAGCGTTTGGCGACTTCCAATTTTGTGATTCGTAAATCCATCGCCTGTTTTTCCAAATACTTATGTGCCTGCGGTTCCGTCATGGATAAATACTCCATCAAAACCCCCTTGGCACGGTTGATAATCTTGATTTCGTCAATCTGCTGCTGCAAATGTCGGTTTTCAACCTGAATGCCCTTCATGCGGTACTGAGCCGCTTCCAATAAGTGCAGGGCTTTATAAAACCACATTTTGCTGACAGGCTTGGCCAGTACAAACACCCCGTGGGACAGGACAGCCGCTTCGGTTTCCTTCTCGGCTTCACTGCTGACAAACAGCATGATACCTGCGGTGGTTGTCTGCGTCAGTTCAATCGCCAAATCTTTGGCCGAAGCATCTTTCAGCGGTGCGTTAATCAAAACAGCCTGATACTCCTGTTCGGCGGCCATTGTTCTTCCCTGACGGGCATTATCTGCCGTATCCACCGCCTCAACGGCTTGGTCGGACAGCAGCTGCAAAATCGCTGTCAGACTTTTTTCCTGAGAAGAAATAACCAATACCCTGTCCAACAGCACAACACCTTTCCTTATTTTCGGCTGATTCCTGCTTAAGAGCCTGCCTTGAAAAGCCGTAATCGGTCTTACATTCAATTCATAATCATAGCAGATTTTTCTGCTTTTGTCTATCGCATATCGTTCACAAATTGCTTTTTGACACAAAAATTTTGGAATGTGGCATTTCCATGTTTTGTGCAAACCTGTGTCATCACAAAAACATTCATCAGAAATCCACATTCCATTTTTTGTTCTCAAACACGGATGGCTCGAAAATAATGCTCGACTTGGTCAAATCAGCGAATTTAGGGAGGGGGCGGAAATAATGAATACTGAAAACTGAAAAATGAATAATGTTAATGTAGATCAAGTCAGCGATTTTTGGAAGGGGGTTTGGGGGAAAACTTTTTTTCGCCAGAAAAAGG
>CADCOZ010000058.1 GCA_902803125.1 uncultured Ruminococcus sp. | reverse complement strand
GTCAGCGAATTTCGGGAAGGGGGGAAATAGTGAATAATGAATAACGAATAATGAATAATGTTGATTTAGGTCAAGTCAGCGAATTTTGAAAGGGGGTTTGGGGGAAAACTTTTTTTCTTTTTTTAAAGTTTTCCCCCAAGTGACTGGCGGTTGATAAGTTTCGCATTTTTCTTCACATTTGTTTCAAAAACCTCTGTACAAACGGAGAAAATATGTGTATAATATATGAAGGGGTTGTATGCCCGTTAGTTCCATTATTTCAGATAGAGAAGGAAAAGCAGAGGTGCTTTGAATGAAAAAAATGTTGATTGCCGAACCTTCGGAGATAAATCAATCCGTCTTGTATGAGGCTTTCGCTTCACAATATGAACTATTGCAAACGGATAACACGCAGGAACTGGTCAGCCTGCTGACACAGTATCAGCAGGAACTGACGATAGCCGTCATCAGCGAAACGCTGGCGGAACGTATCGGTCAGGAAGCCGCCCTGACCTTATCCGCCGCCGGTATTTTTGAACGGGTGCCGGTGCTGTTGGTACTGACAGGGACTTCCGAACAGGGTCGTCCGGACAAAGTGGACATTCCGTTCAGCGATGTGATTGGCTCACCGATTCAGCCGATGATTGTCAAAAAAAGAGTGGAAAATTTGGCGGCGTTCTTTTCGAATAAAAAAGCCTTGGAACAGCTGGTCAGCGACCAAAGCAAAATGATTTTGGAACAGAACCGTGAACTTCAGGAACAGCAGAAAAAAATCAATACCATCAATAATGATATGCTCGATACGCTCAGCACCGTCATTGAATACCGTGATGTGGAATCCGGGCGGCATATCCACCGTATCCGCAGGTTTACGGAGGTTTTACTGCGGGTTTTGGCAGAAAAATATCCGAAATATCACCTGACAGAGGACAAAATCGAACTGATTACTTCGGCTTCTTCTCTGCATGATATCGGCAAGATTGCCATTCCCGATTCGATTCTGCTCAGTCCCCGCCGCCTGACCTATGAAGAGTTCCGCATTATGAAACAGCACACCATCAAGGGCTGTGAAATTCTTGACCAGATGGAAGCGGTGGAGAAAAACGAATACTTCCGCTACTGCTATGATATCTGTCGCTACCATCACGAAAAATGGGACGGCTTGGGTTATCCGGACGGGTTAGTCGGTGACCAGATTCCGATTTGGGCACAGGTGGTATCGCTGGCCGACTGCTACGATGCCTTGACCAGTGAACGGCCGTATAAGTCGGCGTATTCGCACGAACAGGCGGTAGAAATGATTCGCACCGGTGCCTGCGGGGCGTTTTCGGATGAAATGATGGACTGCTTCAGTGCCGTTCTGACCAAGTTTCGGGAATTGGCGGTGCGGTATGCCGACCGTATCAGTGCCGACAAAGCCGCCGCACAAGCCGCCGTCAAAGAAACAGCCGAGGAACATAAGCAGGATATCTATTTGAAGATGGACAGAAGTGACCTGATTGATACCATTGAACACCTGAAGCAGGCATTGACGGCCTCACAGCGAATGGACAGAGAAGCACTGTACCGTTTGGGGGACTATGTCCTTGAATTTGACGTAAAAAACGATATGCTCCATGAACGCAAAAACAGCCTGAAGGATATCAGCGGCTATGTGCCGAAAAATTATGAAGAAGCCGTCAATCTGTTGGCAGACAGCTGTCAGGAAGAGTACCGTTCCCTGTTTCACAGAATATTCCGTATGCGTAACCTTTATGAAAAGCTCAGGGAAGGGGAACAGCGGTTTGTACTGGAATGCCGCATGAATTTTGAAGAAGAGCAGATGCGTCCGGTCAGGTGTACGGCCGTGCCGCTGACAGAAGGCGATGACATTGTTCGGATTTATTTCATCATCACGGTACTGTCCAATGAGAACACCGATGGCCGTTTGGAAGCTGATAAGGATAAAGTGACAGGACTGTGGAACTACACGGGTGTCAAGCGGGAAACGGACGACTTTTTGCAGAATGACGGCAAAAACGGCTGTCATGCGTTAGTCATGATTGATATTGATGATTTCCGCACCATCAACCGATTGGCAGGCTATCGGTTCGGCAACGAAATTTTGTGTGATATTTCCAACCTGCTGACCAGCCGTTTAAGCGGCCATCCTATTTTCGGCAGGATAGAGGACGACAACTTTGTGATTTTCATTCGTGACTGTCCGGACAAGGAACAGCGGAATGATATCATTCGGAATATTTTTCAATGTGTGCGGAAAAGTTATGTGTTGGATGAGGTACATCTGCCGGAACTCTCGGCTTCTTTGGGAATTGCCATGTACCCGCAGGACGGTGCCGATTTTGACACGCTGTTCCGGAAGGCTGCCAAAGCCGTTGAGGCGGCGAAGCTGAACGGCCGGAATATGTATTTGTATTATAACAGCCGCATGATGACCCATCGGGAACTGAAACCGTATCATACCGATTTGCAGGTCAAGGAAAGTGACGAACTGGAGCGGGCTGTGTTTGAGGAATTCTTTATTCCGGTGGCGGCTTCTTCGGGCGGCTATGTGCTGTCGTATGATATGCTCGGTTTGAATGCCGAAATGGTGTCCCACCTGACAGAACAGGAGTATTGTCCCGAAACTCAGCCGTCCGGCGGAAGAATGACGGCGTTATGCCTGAACCAAATCAGCAAACTGTTGGCCTCCCTTCATACCCTGTCGCAGGAACTGACCCTGCCGCCGCTGTCCATCCTGCTGATGTTTGACAAAACCGATGCGGAAGCCGTATTGGTCACGTTGGAAGAACTGCTGGAGAAATATCCCGTTAACGGCTGTCGGATTTGTCTGATGCTGGCACAGGATACCGTTGAACAGTTCAGCCTGTTGGAACTGACGGATTTGGTCGGTCATTTGAAGGACTTCGGGTTTGCTGTCGGCGTTTATCACGTTGGTGCCGGTCATATTTCGGTTAACTGCCTGACAGAGGGCCTGTTTGAGCGGATAGATTTTGCCAGAGAACTGGTGCGGGATGTGCAGGACGGGGTATATCCCATTGAACTGCTGTTTTCGCTGATGCGGTACTTTGACCGGTGCGGTGCGGTTTGTGTTCTGCCCAGCAGTGTGCCGGCCTCGTTTGCCGAATTGCTGAAAGCGGTTTGTCCGATGGACTTTGGCTATCACAAAGAGGAAATGATTCCGCTGGCCAACTTTGCCGAACACCTCAAGCGTTCGGCCGCCAAAGAATATCCGGCCCTCAGCCATGAACATACGGCTTTGGTACTCAGCGAAAAGATGTATGACGAGATACTGGAGCAAACCAAATCGTTTATTTTAGAGTGGTCACCCCGTTTTGATACCGTCAAGGTATCCGGTTCGTTTGCCTATCTTTACGGTTATTCTCCGGCCGAAGAGGACTTTTTCCGCCGTCTGTCCGACAGCACGATGATTCACCCGGACGACAAGAAGAAGCTGATGGAGAAGATGAACGCCGCCCGTTCCGAGCCAACGGAATCAGAATCCTTTGTGCGGGTATATAGCCGCCGGGAAGAGGATTACCGCTGGAACCGTGTGCATTTTGTCACCATACGGAATGAAGCGGAGATTCCCGTTCGTATCATGGCGGTCTTTACGGACATCACGGACAGCCGCAGTGATGCTTCGGAAGATGCGCACAAAGACAGGACAGATTTTATTACCAGTTTGTACAACCAACACGCCACCGAAAACAAAATCAAAAGTTATTTGTATGAAGAAGGTTCTTCCGGCGGCCATGCTTTTCTGATAGCGGAAATCTGCGGTTTTGAGGAACTGGAGCGGCAGTTAGGGACTGTATTTGCCAATGCCGTGCTGAAAGAAACGGCCCAAAATATTCGTGAGCTGTTCCGAGATTCCGACATCATCGGACGCAGCAGCGGCCATCGGTTTATCGTGTTTATCAAAGGGATGGTCGTCCGCAAAAAGATCATCGACAAAGCCGAGCAGATTGTTCGTATTATCCGCAGCACCTACCAATCCGATACCGGCGAAATCACCGTATTCGGCAAAATCGGTGTCAGCCTGTTTCCCTCCAACGGCACCACCTATGACGAGCTGTACGCTTCCGCCCTAAAAGCCCTTTCCTTTGCCAAACACAGCTTCCAAACAGACATCGCCTTGGCCTCCGAACTTGGCTCCTCCACCACCAAACGCCTCCCCGATATTTCCTCCAACAACTGACCGGAATGTTGGGGCTTTGCCCCAAACCCCATTGGGGGAACCCCTTTTCTGGCGAAAAAAGGGGAGAGCGGGTCTCCAGTGGAGACCTTGGCCGCAGGCCAAAGCGACCGGACCGAGCCGACAGGCGAGACCCCCCAAGCCCCCTCCCGAAATTCGCTGTGTTTTGACTGTCAACAACTATTTTTTCTCAAGTCAGAAACTATTGGATATAACAACACGTCCCGCAAGCTTGATAAACTTTATGATAACTTCACACGAAAAAACAGACCGAATGACCAGTCCGAAAAAGACAGGGGTCATTCGGTCTTTTATGTTGGTTCGATGGCACGAAAG
>CADCOZ010000057.1 GCA_902803125.1 uncultured Ruminococcus sp. | reverse complement strand
CTGTGAATAGGTCGGCTGATATAACGGGGCATTCGGGTCGTACTCGTCATTTTCCGGCTTATAGAACGGCTCATTCGGGTCATAGTCCGGTTCCTGATTCGTATAGGTGGTATCGGCGGCTGTCATAGGCTGACCGGTGTAAGGACTGTTTTCAGTGCCGGTATAGGTGCCGTAATCGGTCGAAGGCTGTCCGGTGTAAGGACTGTTTTCAGTGCCGGTGTTTATCATCTGTTCGGGATAAGTGTAACCGCTGTCACCACTGTCGCCGCTGTCACCGCCGCTGAAATTGCCGCCCGCAAAGCCTTGGCCGCCTGCAAAGCCGGTGCCGTAATTGTTGTCATATTCATCGTTCATGCCTTTTTACCTCCAACACATCATAATCTGTTTTATCAACATATTATCACATTATTTTCCTTTTGACAATAGTCAATACTTATCAATTCTTGATAACTTTCACACAAAATAATAGTAAAAAGCAAAAGAACAGGCACGAAGCCTGCTCTTTTGCTAAAGGAATAAAAAGAAAAAAGGAAAAAGGAAAGAAAAGGAATAATCAAATTCACTGCGGGAGCATCGCCCACATTAACCAATGTTTGCCTTGTTCTGTAATTATAATATACTAAAACTATCCCTTTGTCAATAGTTTTTTATAAAAAATATATAGTTATTTTTTTGACAAAGTCACTGTTGACAGTTGGTTCATCTTTGTGCCGTGCGAAAGGGAGCTTGTCCTTTTCAGGAACCAAAGAAAACACTGACAAAACCGGCTTTTTCAGCGGGGTATCGCATATCCGCAGTCGGAGAATAGCGGTTCTTTAGAGCCTGATGAATAACCGGCCGCAGGAAAAACTTTATGAGCTATCAAAACAAAAGTTTCTGTCAGAAGAAAACCACGGAATAGTGGTTAGTGGTTAGATGTCCGACTTGGACAGACAAAACACAGCGAATGGAGGAAGGGGGGTTGGGGCAAACCCCCAACGCCAAGTAAAAAAATTGGATAAAAGATTGAATTTTATTTGACTTTGAGGAAAAAAAGAGATATGATAGTATAGAAGAAGTACACCAATCTTTAGCAGAAAGACCAATCCTGCGGCAATTGGCAGGAACGGTACTTTCGGTACGGAGTTCATTATGCAAATCGGAATTTCTACCGGCTGTCTTTATCCTATGCTGACGGAGGACAGTATCCGGACACTGACCGTTCTCGGTTTCCGACAGTTTGAAATCTTTTTCAACGCCTTTTCGGAACTGGAACCGGATTATCTTGACCGGCTTCGGGGCTATCTGGAGCAAAACGGTGCGGGCGTGGCTTCTGTGCATCCGTTCACGTCCTCGTTTGAATCGCTGTTACTGTTCTCGGCGTATGAACGCCGCTTTGAGGACGGCATCCGCTTTTATGAACAGTTTTTCCGCACGGCTCAGCGGCTGGGAGCGGATAAAGTCATTCTCCACGGACTGAACACGAACTATCCCTCTGCCCTGCCGGACAGTGAATATTTCCGCCGCTTTCGGCTGATGCAGGAACGAGCCGCCTGTTACGGCGTAACCCTCCTGCAGGAAAATGTCCGCAACTTTCGCAGCCGTGACCCGGCCTTTATTGAACGAATGGCCGCCGCCCTTCCCGACCATGCGGCTTTTGTCCTTGATGTAAAGCAGGCGGCCGCCGGCGGCATTGACCCGCTGACAATGGCTCAAACGATGGGAACCCGTCTGCGGCATATCCATATCAGTGACACAGCCGCAAACGGCCAATGCGTTCTGCCCGGATACGGCTGTTATGATTTTCGTCCGCTGATACAGTACCTGCGGGAAATACACTACAGCGGGTCGCTGATACTGGAAGTCTATCGCTTCAGTTTTCAGGAAATAAACGACCTGCTGAAGTCCTGCCATTTTTTAGATGCTTTGATACACGAAACATAAGGAAACGCTGAGGCTGTTTTCTCCCATCAGAGAACGGTAATCGGTTACACACGCCCGTTCAGTGCAGATAAACCCGTCAGTGTTTCCGTAACGGGAGGAATGTCAGATGAAATGTCCCTACTGCGGATGCGAGGAAAGCAAAGTAGTGGATTCGCGTCCCACCGATGAAGGCGAACGGATTCGCCGCCGCCGTGAATGCTTCAACTGTGCCAAACGCTTTACCACCTATGAAGTGATTGAAACGACCCCGCTGATGGTTGTTAAGCGGGACAATTCCCGTGAACCCTATCAGCGGCAGAAGCTGACACAGGGTATTCTTCGTGCCTGCGAAAAACGTCCGATTTCGATGGATCAGATCGACAGCATGGTGGACAAAGTGGAATCGGAAATTCAGCATAACTTTGACCGTGAAGTGCCGTCCGAAAAAATCGGAGAATTAACGATGGAAGCCCTCAAGCGTGTGGACGAAGTAGCCTATGTCCGCTTTGCCTGCGTCTACCGCCAGTTTCAGGATATCCACACATTCATGGACGAATTGAAGCGGCTCATGGAAGAAAAGTAAAGGAGGCTCCCCCTATGATCATCGACACCCATGTGCATATCGGCAATATGATAGGATTTCACCTGACCGAAGAGGATGTGCTCTATTCCATGCGGACTTACGGCATCAGCCACAGCATTGTTTCCTGTCTGGATGCCGCCGAGTTTGACCACGAACTGCGGCCTGTTCCGCCCAAGTTCTGTCATTCTCAGCTGGAATGCCTGCACACCGCCGTCAATTTTGCCAAAAAGTATCCTAATCTGATTTCTGCGGCTGTCTGGGTGCGTCCCTACAGCGAAAAAGCAGACTATGACCTGTACAAAGCCATTAACGATAACCGCAAATATATCAAGGCCATCAAGTTTCACCCCTACCATTCCAATGTTCCCTTTGATGCCCCGTCTATGGAACCGTTCATTGAATTAGCGGAGCATTACGGACTGCCGGCGGTAGTGCATACAGGCGGTTCCGATGCGGCCTCCTGCGGCCGTGTATACAACATGGCGAAGCGGTTCCCGAAGGTTCGTTTTGTCATGGTTCACATGGGACTTGGCACCGACAACACCGAAGCCATTGACATGGTATCCCGCCTGCCGAACCTTTACGGCGACACCACCTGGGTATCCATGCAAAGCACCCTGCGTCTGATACAGTCAGCCGGCATCGAAAAGGTACTGTTCGGCAGTGACAATCCCATTGACGGCCCTGACACCTACCTCCACAACCGCCGCGGCGACCGATCTCTTTACCAAGACTACTTCCACGTCCTTCCCCAACTCCTCTCCCCCTCCGACTACGACCGCCTCATGTACCGCAACGCCTCCGACCTCTTCGGCCTCAGACTTTCCTCCCAGTAACCGGTGTGTTGGAGGGCTTTGCCCTCCAAACCTCCCACCAGGGGCTTTGCCCCTGGACCCCACCAAGGACTCTGCCCTTGGAACCCGGCAGGGGCTCTGCCCCTGCACCCCGTTGGGGGAAACCTTTTTCTAGCGAAAAAAAGTTTTCCCCCAAACCCCCTTCCAAAAATCGCTGACT
>CADCOZ010000056.1 GCA_902803125.1 uncultured Ruminococcus sp. | reverse complement strand
CATTAGAGGAGGTGAAGAGGGTGCAGAAGAAGAGAAGAGGAGTCGTTGGTGTGGTGGCGGCGGTGCTGACGCTGTGCGTGGCGGCTACGCTGATTGTGCTGTTTTACCGGCTGATGGACTATACACAGGAAGTGGAATGGAAAAATGTCATGTCGCTGGTGCCGGCTTCGCCGTCTGTGCAGGAGATTTCAAGCCTGATACGAACGAATTCGATAACCGGGTTTGACGATGATGAAAAAGACGGGTATGACGATACCTCAGAGAACAGCAGTCATTCGTCACCGGTGTATCACAACAGCCGACAGGTGGATATTTTCAGGGCTTCTTATGACAACGAAACGGGACAGGTTACCGTTTCGGGTGTGAGCGGGCAGAAAGTAGTGGCACCCGGTACTTCAGACGTTTATGTTTTTACACTGGAAAATCCCACCGATGACATGATGGCTTATCAGCTGTCGGTTTCGGCTTGTGTGATGGGTACGGCCTACACCATACCCGTTCAGGTAAGATTATGGGACTATAAAGGCGAATACCTTGTCGGCAGTGCAGAGGAACGGGTACCGTTTTTATCACTGGACGGCACCACAGATACGGCAAAGTTAGCCGCCGGTTACGGTGCGGTCTATTATTTGGAATGGCTTTGGCCGTTTGAACAGGGCGATGATGCCTATGACACCATGCTGGGCAATTTAGCGGCAGAGCAGGATCTGATTCTGCGGATTCAGATTGACACGGTGGCAGAAAAGATTATTGCGGCCAAGGAGCCCAGCGATGATGACAGCCATCCGACAGACAGCAGTATACCGACAGACAGCAGTATACCGACAGACAGCAGTATTCCCAAAGACATTGGTCTGCCGCCGAAAACAGGCGATACACAAGGTGCGTTAGTGCCGCTGTTGGTGGTGGGAATTTCAATGGGGTTGACTGTATGGCTGCTGTTATCGTCCAAGAAGAGCCGCCAAAAAACATGAGGAGCCAATATGAACAAGGATAAGAAGAAAATCGGGAAAAGTGTGATACGCCTGCTGCTGTTGGTTATCATCAGTCTTTTTTTGGGCGGCAGTCTATACCTCTGGAATGCAGAAACATTGGTAGGCAACGCCATGCCGATGCCGTTCGGCTGGGGCTTTTCGGTGGTGCTGTCGGGCAGTATGGAGCCGACCCTTCATGTCAATGATATGGTGGTGGTCAGCCGTCAGGACAGCTATGCCGTGGGTGATATCATTGTTTATCAGGATGGCCGCAGTTTGGTGATTCATCGTGTGGTCAGTGTCAGCGGTGATATGCTCACCACACAGGGTGATGCCAATGATATTCCCGATGCCCCGATTCCGCTTTCTGCTGTAAAGGGAAAGGCCGTTACACAGATACCGCTCTTGGGCAGTGTACTGCGTTTTCTGAAATCGCCCATCGGTTTTGGCATGATGCTTGTTTTGGCCATTGTGCTGTTTGAAGTGCCGTATTTCCGTCGGCGTAAAAAGGACGCTGACCGCCGGAAAGCCCTACAGCAGGAGATCGAGGCGTTGCGGGAGACCCTGCCGCAGGAGCAGGACAGTTCCAACGAATAGAAACTGTTATTTTTGGAAGAAGGGATGTGGAGATGATGAGAAAACCAAAGGACGGATCCGCCAAACCTTTTAACCGCATGAATATCATCATCCGCAGTTTGGGTTTGTTGTTGCTGCTGACCCTGCTTTCTTTCCACTTTGTGAGCGGTTTGTATGCCAAATACCAATCCGGTTCCATGAGCGGCGGTGGGGCAGCCATAGCGGCCGGCGGTTCGGTGGCGGTACTGGAGCATCAGGCCTATTTTGACACGAACGCCTATTGCTATCAGCTGAACAAAGAGGTTCTTGTCACCAATAACACCTATGACGTCTTGGTGCCGGGCATGGATATTGAAAAAGACCCGTTCATTCGTTTGACCGGCGACAATGACGTATCCTATACCCTCTATCTGGAGGTAGCCCCGACCCGCCCGGATATTCTCAGCTATAAAATGACCGAACAGTGGAAATCCTCTGACTATTTTCCGGCTCAGCACGGCGGCAAAGTCTATGTTTTTCAGTCACCGGTTCGGCCGCATGAAAAAAGAGATATCGCCGATTTGCTGGATAATGGGGAAATCCATATCAAAGAAGAACTCAAAGATAAGCATAACCCGCCGGAAAACGGCGAACCGTTTCGGGTGGATATGTATGCTTATCTGGTACAGATGGACTGAAATAGTGAATAATGAATAACGAATAATGAATAATATTCGAAGAAGCCAAAAGTCAGCAAATTCAGGGAGGGTGAAAAAGAATGCGGCAGCTTGTTAAGCAATTTACTTTACACGATAAAAAACGGTTTGGCCGGCTGATGCTGACGCTTATCTTGTTTCTGGTGCTGATAACAGCGGCTCTCACCACGATGACAGCGGCCAAATATGTGCATTCTTCCAATGTGATGAAAGACACCTATCAGCCCGACACCTATGATGTGCCGTTGATCAACGAAACCGTCACGACCACAGCAGACGGTTTTTATACCAACACGTATTTGAGTGTTACACCTGCCGATACTACGGATTATCCGGTGTATGTCCGTTTGGCACTTTTGCCTGTTTGGTGTGATGCCCAAGGCAATATCCTCGGCCGACAGCCAATGCTCGGCACAGATTATTCACTTTCTTGTGATACCGCCTATTGGCTGTATCATAATGACGGCTATTACTACTGCACCAAGGCGGTTATCGGCGGCCAGGAAACGCCGCCGCTCTTGTCGGGAGCCTATCAGATAGTGCAAATCAAAGCGGCTCCGCAGGAAGGATACACACTCAAAGTAATGGTGGCTGTTGAAACGATTCAAGCCATCGGCAGTATTTATGAAAACCAAACGGCGGCTGTTGTAGATGCCTGGGGACAACAGCCGGCCGCAGCGGAATGAGCATTGTTTCTTTTCTACATAATGCGGACGGCGGCTTTTGGGCGGCTGTCCGTTTTCAAAGCCATGCGGCAGAGAAAAAATTCTTGAGGGGGAGGTTGTGGCATGAAGAAGCCTGTTCAAAAAATCGCATTTTTAGCAACGATTTTAGCTGTACTGGTGATTACCTTTACAGTCGGAATGATCGCCTATGGCAATCGCCAGGTGGACATTGAAACCGTAACCGTCAAAATCAACTACTATTATTTTGATGAGGAAAAGCCGGGCAATAAGGGAACCCGTCCGTATCCGGCTTTTGAAGCCTATATGCCGAAAAACGCCGAACCGATGGTACGCCGCTGTCCGACCGTCAGGGGCTTTACCGCACAAGATGTGCATCAGCAGGCAGTGGTCAATGTGACGATTACCTTTGAAGAAAGCTATGAAGTAGATGTATTCTATGTGCCGGATCAGGTGGATTATTCCATTCGTCTGATGCTGCAAAACTTAGAGGGTACCGATTATGATTTGGTGTCGGTACTCCGTGATAAGGGGGACACCGGCACCATTCCGAAGGAGTTTGATGATACTTATGTCTTTCCGGAGGATTATGACGGCGATCCCACGCTCAGAGGAAAAACCCTTGCTTCTGCCGTTTACGGCTATACGCTGATGTATCATCAGCCGGATGTGATTGCCGCAGACGGTTCCACAGAATTTGAATGTTACTATGACCGCAACTATTACCATGTGGACTTTGTTTTGGGCGATGGCGGTCAGGGAACGGCACCCATTTATGCACCGTTTGAATATCCGCTGTCGGCAGAAAAGCCGACACGAGCCGGCTTTGTTTTCAAAGGCTGGGCCATTCAAAAAGAGGATCCCGATTATGTGTATACAGAAGCCGATGTGGTGACGCTGCCGAGAACGATTACACAGGATATCACCTATGTAGCTGTCTGGCAGCGGCCGGAACCCATTCGGTATCATGTGGTGTATCGAAATGCGGATCTCCCGACCGCTTCCGGTGACACCAAGTACAGTTATTGGGGCAAGCGTACACTGATGATTGACCCTTCCGAATCTCTTTCACTTTCTTTGGACGATATCATCGCCCGGTATAAAGATAAGTATGACGAGCTGGATGAGGTGAATGAATCCACCGGCAAGAATGAACTGATTGATTTCCCGTATTTTGCCTTTGATGAGGCCATGACCAAAGCAAAGAACAAGGACGTTATCACCGTTAACGGTGACGGTTCAACCGTTATCACGCTCTATTATGCCCGCCGCAATTATGAACTGAAGTTTGTGTATGCCCGTCAGCCCCTTGGCGAAAGGGACTATGTCAATACAGACAATGCCGCATTAGATAACAGCGAAGGCTATATTCTTCTGAACCTGAAGCATTCGCTGGCTCTGACCGATCAGGCGGGTTCACACAGTAACGCAACCGGTCTGAAGCTGGGAACGCCCAATGAAAACGCTGTTCGCTGGTTCTTTGAACCGGTGCCGAACAAAACCGACCGGTTTTATGTTTACTGCCTGAAGAATAACGGCACCCGCCAGTATTTGACTATCGCCAATAATGCGGCTTCCCTCGGAACACAGAAAACCGAGATCATCGTTGACCGCAAAGCACACAACAACGGCTATTGGACGCTGAGTGTGCCGTATAATTCGGAAAAGAATATCTATCTCAATGATAAAAAGGATGCCGGCAAAATCGTGGCAGGTTCCATGTATCACCCGACCGATGAAGCAAACAGCGGCAATGTCAGCAGTCAATGGGTTATTACCGTTTCTGTTGAAAAGCAGGACAGGCCGGGGGCTATTGAGATCACCAACTCCACCTCTAACGGCCATGATCCCGGCACACCGGGAAGCAGTTATAATGTCTGGTGGGGTGTAAAGGTAAAAGACCTGCCAACGGTGGTACTGCCTTCTTCGGACTATTTTTCGCCCGGTGTCACCATCTGCACCAAAACCGAAACCAAAGTGTTCTATGACATTCCGTATATTTACTATTATATTAGCCTGACGGCTCCCTATGATGCGGATATTGAATCGGCATGGCCTGCTGATGTGTTCACGTCTTGCTGTTACCGCTTGGCTGATAACGGAGAGTACCGCTTCGGTTCCTGGGGTACGCAGGAAAACAGTCTGTATCGTATCAAGTACAAATCGAGCGACCACTCCAATATTGTGGGACCCTATCCAACGATGGCTTCGGAGCTGACCTGCAAAGATCAAGCTGATTCCCCCGTGGCACAGACCCTCTATGCCTGGTGGGGCGATATGAGCACCCCCAGTTCCGGCAGTTATGCGGCGATTTCCGATCATCGGCTGAATATTTATCTGGAAAATATTGACGATGATAACTATACGCTGTTTGACCCGCCGGACGGACGCTATACCTTCCAGTGTGCCCATAACAGCAATACCACGATTTATCCGTTTGCGTATAAAGGCTTTCTTGTCTGGCCGCAGGAAGATGTCGGTGTGCTTTCCCGCACCCATCGTGAAGGAACCGACGGCATTTTCTATACGACCTTCCACTATACCCGCAAGCGTTCCGCACTCCTTTTGGAAAACTATAACAGTAATTACAAAACGTATACGTCTGTGAAATACGGTGCTTCCATCAAATCACTGGAACCCGCCGCACCGCCTTGTCCGGAGGGACTGAACAGCCGTTATTATACGTTTCATGGCTGGTACACATCGAATTTGTTCCTGCCGGCCGAAAAAGTGGATTGGGACACCTTCACCATGCCGGATCATGATGAAGTACTCTATGCCTATTGGCAGCCGAACACCTATACCATTAACTACTATAACGATGAAAGTGCCTATCAGAACAATCAGCCCTTTATCTATTCCGGTGTTCATTCGTATGGGTCTTATCTTCCTGCCGATGAGTTGTCCTATGTTGATGAGCAGCTGAATGCACCATCGTATACGCTGTCGGACGGCACCATTGAAAGAGCCGTAAAGGTTGGCTGGTATTACTATGACGAGGCAGGCGAACTTCACGCCTTTGACCCCGATACCATGACGGTTATTGGCCATTTGGATCTGTTCATGAAGTGGTCAACAACAGTGCCGGCTTTCTACAGAGTGCATTATTATCTGGAGGGAACCACCCGCAAGGTTGGCAGTGATACCAACGGCTTCTCTTTTGTCGGACTGACCAAAACCTTTCAGGCAAAGGTCGAAAAGCAGCTGGATCCGGATTACCGCACCGGTTATTTCCCGTATGTTAAAAGCACTTCGCTGCTGCTGAAATCCGACATGACCCAAAATGAAGCCATATTCTACTATGCCCATTTAGGGGAGGTACCGTACCGTGTCCGCTATGTCGAACTGAACGAGGACGGCACCGAAGGGGAAGTGCTTCACCCCGATAAATTAGTGTTGGATAATCAAAAGGCAGTTGTTACCGAAAAACACATTCCCATTGAGGACTATGTGCCGACAGCCTATTATTTGACACATATCATCACAGTCCCTGACGCTGAAAAGTTGGATGCGGACGGCGTTTCTGCTGATAATGTGCTTACCTTCTATTATCGCCACGATGATGCCAACCTGCCGTATCGGGTACAGTATATGGTAGAAGATGAAAAAGGCGTTGAAGAGAAGACGCTGACCATCAACGGAGAGGAACACACCTATACGTTTAAGACCGTTAACTTCATTGACGGTATCGGTTTCCGAGGGGAAAATGAAACCGTTGAGGTGACAGAATATGATGGTTATGAATTCATCGGCTGGGACGAAATCATCTATTTTGGTGACCGTGAGGAAGAATCCTCGATGCCTTCCGACTTCAAACCCTGTTTTGAAGCCGAAAAACCGGAAACACTTCAATTCTGTCTGGATTGTTCCCATCAGGATATTTTCAGTAAAGAGGTGCATCTGCACTATATCAAAAAGACCTATCCTGTCAAGGTGAGTTATTCTATCGCCAGTGATAACCCATCGGAAATTACTCACTGGTATAATGTGATGCGTCAGAAGTACCCGGATTTGCAGCCGGAACTTTCCACGGCGGTCACGCAGGACGGTGTCTGCAAGACGCTTTACCGGATTGAAGAGCATTTGAAGTTCGGTGATTCCTACACCGCCACGGCGGAAGAACTGGACAGATACCGTTTATCGGGCAGTAATGAACAGACCATTGTTGTTGCCAATGATGAAGTGTTTGCCAAGAATAAGATTTCCTTTATTTATACAAACATTGACCAGATCATGTTCTATTACAAGGCGATTATTCCCAATGGTGCCGAAACCATGGAAGCCTCAACGGAATTAGGGCTGCTGAATATCAACGAAGAGTGCGTGGTGCAGGGAGAACTGCCTCAAATACCGGTCACAGCCCTGCTTTATCCCAACGAACGGGTGGAGCTGACCGATGCCGTCAGCGTACCGCCATATCGTTTTGTTGGCTGGTTCGAGGATAGGGAATGTACCATACCGGTAGCCGAACAGCACCCGGCGTTTTTGTCCGATGGCGGTCTGACCATTCTTCCGACCATCACGCCAACGGTTGACCATACGTTTTATGCCAAATACGACTGTCTTTACGGTGATTTGACCGTCACCACAGAAGATTGTCTGACGGAACATGATGTGAACCGTTCTCAGTGCTTTATCTATCGCATACAAGGCACGGACACGGCCAATCAGTGGGTGAATCTGCGGATTGTCATACAGGGCAACGGTTCGCAGTGCATCAAACGTCTTCCTGTTGGTCACTACACCGTAACGCAAACCAACTGGTCTTGGCGGTATACTTCTGATCAATCCGACAACAAAACAACGGTGTTGGTTTTGGAAGAACCGCCGGCCGAAGCCATTTTCCACCAATCCATGACCAACCCCAAATGGCTGGACGGCAACGCCCTTGCCCCGTAATGTTGGAGGGCGTTGCCCTCCAAACCTCCCACCAGGGGCTTTGCCCCTGGACCCCAGCAAGGGCTCTGCCCCTGCACCCCGTTGGGGGAAACCTTTTTCTAGCGAAAAAAAGTTTTCCCCCAAACCCCCTTCCAAAAATCGCTGACT
>CADCOZ010000055.1 GCA_902803125.1 uncultured Ruminococcus sp. | reverse complement strand
CGACAGCTTTGTTATCATACCACCTTCTTTCCCTTTTGTCAACACCTTTTTGAAAACTTTTTTTCCTCTCTACAAATTGTATACTTATCTGCCAGCCTTTACCGTTTTCACCGCTTTTTCTCCTTTTTGTATTTACGGTTTGTATATTAAAAAAGGGAAACTGCTGCCGCAGTCTCCCTTTTAGCCGTCAATCATCTTTCCGATTCCTTGCCGATAACCCCGTCGATTTCAATATCGGCTTTACCATAAGTGCCGTCTTGCTGCTGCCAGCAAATATCGATCTTTCGAATCCCCACATTTTCCGGCTCCTTATCATCAATAACGGTATAGCAAAATACAACCTCCACCACACCACCGGCCTTGGTTTGGACATCCTTCACGATCGGAACAGACTCATACAGCTTGATATCACCATATTCCACAAATTCATATGTATAACCGCAGTGTTCCGGCTTTCCGTAAGAGGTAATGCCGCCGCCTATATTGGTATACATCATATCAATTTGCGACAGCAGGGTATCATAATGTTCATTCCTGACCTTTTCAGAAAAGTATCCGAGGAGCTGTTCTTTCTCTCCGCTTTGGATAACCGCCATGATTTCTTCTATCTTTTCGGCTATCTTCGCTTTGCTGACGTATTCAGGCGGGAATTTGCAGGAGGACAACAGCAATAATAACAGCATTGGCCATAGCCACAGCAACCTATTTTTCATCTTCATCTCCTCTTTCTTTCATGGAAACACCGAATACGTCCACTTTCCCGCTGTTCTCCCATCAGAAATTGGCTGTTCATGCGGACTTGCCGACCCGTTCGGTCAGCGTGTGTGAATAAATCGGCGTTTCCTGAATCATGTGTCCATATCTTCTTGGTATCAGTATATCACATCTTGGTTGTTGCTTGTCAATACCAACCAATATACAATTAGTATATCAATAAGTATACTTTACAAAATGTATATAATCAATCATTTCAAAATACACCTTTGTATTTTTCTTGGCAAAACAGATAATCTTTTCCTTGAATAACACGATAAAAACCGTTTTGTTTTGAACATTTCAACATTCAAGTGTTGAAAGTGTTGAATCTTCTGTCAAAAATTCCGATGTTTTGATGGAAAAACCCTTACTTTTACGACTTTTTCATGTTGATATCTATCAAAAAATAGTATATAATTTAGGCAGGCGTTAAACGTCACGAATTTTACAGAAAGGTGGTCAATATTTATGAATGCTACCCCCATCAATGTACAAAGTACCGCACCAACGAAACATGTGTTTTCCAAAAACACCGCCCTGACAATGAGTATTGCACTCTTTGTTCTGGCCGCTGCCATTTTGGGACGTTCCATTTTTGCGATGATTTGGTCGCAAAAACTGAATGTTTATCAATGCCTTTACCAGCTTTTCGGCAGTGGCTCCGTTCCCGTGGTCAATATGATTATCGGTGTGCTGACAGCTTGTGTACTCGTGATTCCGGCGATCGGTCTTTTATCGGCTCGCCGCAGTGTCAACAGCAACCCGCCCCACACCGCCGGTTTTTCTCTTCTCAAAACAGGTTTGATTATCGGCTTGGTCTATACGTCTCTTGCCATCATCACTTCCTTTGCTTCCGTTAATGTAATCAACCGCAGTAATATTGAAGGTTATGTTGGCGTATTCAATATGACTGCCGTTGGACAGTTTGTATTTACACTGCTTTTCGGCACAGCCGCCGTTTGTGCTGAAATTTCCATGCTCCGTCTTTTCGGTGCGATGACGGTCAATCTGCAAAGCGGCACCATTGTAAAAACCGGCTCTGTTCTGTCTTTTGTGGCCGGTGTGGTTGGTCTGGCCGTGTCCGCCATCGGTTTTTGCATCAAGCTCTTCCTTCTGGTAACACCGCCCGCCAACTATATCCAGAATATTCAGGCGGATAAAGTGGTGGTAGAACAAACCAATGCGGAACTGCTGATCAATGCCTTTAATGTCATCATTTTTGCCACCGCTGTGATTATTTTTGTATGCATCATGATGTTAGCGGGTTCCTATGCCGTTCAGTGTGATGATATGATCCGAGCGGCCCGCGGCACGGCCTATAATACGGGACGTTCTGTTGTGAATCCCCAAGCCATTCCGGATTATGCCGGCCATCAGAATTATGACTATCATCAGTCCCCGAACTTTACCCCCTATTATGCCGCTAATCAAACCTATCAAACCGTCAACAGCAATATTTACAACGGCACCGTGCCGCCTGTTCCCACGGCTCCCGAAAATCCCTTTATGCCCAAAACACAATATCCCAACGGCACTCCCGCACAAAATCCTG
>CADCOZ010000054.1 GCA_902803125.1 uncultured Ruminococcus sp. | reverse complement strand
GGGGTAGATTTAAAGTGGATTTTTACAGCCTTGTAAAAGAAGCCGTCACAAAGGGTGCCTCCGACGTGCATATCGCTTCGGGTAACCATCCGGCGTATCGTCTTCACGGTAATGTTTTCTTTACAAATGATCCTGCCTTGAATGAGGCCGAAGTAACCGCCATTATTAAAGCGGTACTCAATAAGTCAAGATTTGAAACCTTCCTTCAGACAGGTGAAGCGGATGCGGCTGTTGAGATTGGCGAGTGCGGCCGTTTCAGAGCCAATGCCTTCAGACAGCGTAACGGTACAGCGTTGGTACTGCGTGTTATCAACAGTGTTGTTCCGGAGCTTTCTACCTTGAGCCTGCCGAATTCCATCAGAAAAACCCTTGACCTGAATTCCGGTCTGGTGCTGGTGTGCGGCCCTACCGGTTCCGGTAAGTCTACTACCTTGGCGGCTTTGATCAATGAAATCAATAAGTACAAGAGCCGTCACATTATTACCATTGAAGACCCTGTAGAATTTTTGCATACACCGAAACGCTGCATTGTTAACCAGAGAGAAATCGGTTTGGACAGCCGTTCTTATCCGATGGCGCTTCGTGCCGCCATGCGTGAGGACCCCGATATTATTCTCGTCGGCGAAATGCGTGACCGTGAGTCCATTCAGATCGCCCTGACCGCTACAGAAACCGGTCACTTGGTATTCTCTACCGTACATACAGAAGGTGCCGCCAAGACCATTGACCGTTTGGTCGATATCTTCCCGCCGGATCAGCAGCAGCAGATCCGTGTACAGCTTTCTACCTCTTTGAAGGCAGTTATTTCCCAGCGTTTGCTGCCCCGTGCTACCGGTGGACGTGTGGCCGCTTTTGAAATCATGTTTGTTACAAGTGCTATCAGTAACCTTATTCGTGAAAATAAGGTGGCCAATATCCAGCAGAACATTCAGCTTGGTCAGCAGTATGGTATGATTACGATGAGCAAGAGTATTGATAACCTGCTGGCACAGGGTCTGATTACGGAGCAGATTGCAAGAGCCTGGAACTTTGATATTGGCGATACGGATGCGAGAAGATAAGGGAGTGAACAGTATTGAAGTATAAATATGTTGCGCTAAACGGCCGTAACCAGAAAAAAGAAGGTGCTATTGAAGCGGATTCTCAGGCGGAAGCTATCAATAAACTTCGTGAAAAAGGTCTGGTTGTGCAGGATCTGATGCAGGTAGGGAAGGGTAACGATGAGCCGACCAGTATCTGGCAGATGGATCTTGGCGGAGATGTTCATACCAAGAAAATCAAGCCCAAAAAGCTGCTGATGCTCCTCAGCCAGATGGGTATGATGATGAAGGCCGGTATTAACCTCTCCCTTTCCATGCAGATTATGATTGACTCCGAAAAGGATGTCAGCATGAGAAAAATTCTGCGTGAGATTAACGAAAACCTCTACAGTGGTTTTACTCTTTCTCAGTCCATGAGAAATTTTGCGGGTTTCCCGCAGGTTTATATCAGTATTATTGAAGCCGGTGAAGCAAACGGACGTTTGGACGAAGCGTTTGAGCAGTGCGCCTTGATTTGTAAAAAGGATATGGCACTGTCCGGCAAGATTCGTAGTGCTTTGATGTACCCCGGCTTCCTGATGGCCTTGGTTATCGTGGTTGTTATCATCCTGACCGTATTCGTATTGCCGACCTTTGCCGGTATTTATGACAGTTTCGGCGGTGAACTGCCCGGTCTGACCAAATTTATGATGGGCTTCTCTGACTTGCTGATCAACTGGTGGTGGCTGATCATCATCGTGATTGTCGGTGTTGTTTTTGGCTTGAAGACCCTCAAAAAGTCCAACGCAGATTTTGCGATGTGGTGGGCCAAGATGCAGCTGAAGATTCCGCTGGTAGGTCCGATTATCCGTCAAAGCTCACTGGCAAGATTCTGCCGTTTGATGTCCACGCTGACCGATGCCGGTATCCCGATTCACAGAGCGATGGCTCTGGCGAGAGATGCCGTACCGAATCTTTTTGTTCGTGAAAAGATTCAGGCCGTTTTGGATGACGTACAGATTGGTGTTACCATTCACGAAGCGATGGCGAAGCACCCTGTTTTCGACCCGATTCTCGTATCCATGATCCGAGTCGGTGAAGAATCCGGTATGTTAGGCGATTCTCTGTTCAAGATGGCAGAGCTGTTTGAAAACCAGACAGACGAATCCACCCAGAAGATGACCGATATGATGACCCCGATTATGACGGTTATCATCGGTGTAGTTGTTGCAACGCTCGTTATCTCCATGATCATGCCGATGTTCGGTATGTACAGCTTGGTAGGTAATGCTTCCAGCACAGCAGCAAATTCATAATTCCCCAACCTTTTCCGGCGGTCGAGAAGTATTCTCGGCCGCCTTTTCCTCTTGGAGGGCTTTGCCCTCCAAACCTCCCACCAGGGACTCTGCCCCTGGACCCCGCAAGCCTTTGAAAAGCTTGCGAAAAACTTTTGTGTTGTTGTCTTTCAAGTGCCTGACGTGCGAAACCTCTATAGGTTCCTTCAGTATTGACACAGTAAGTTTTCGGATAATCAATACAGCGAATTTCGGGAGGGATTCCCCCAAGAGGCTGTCCGGAGAAAAGGGGTTCCCCGATGGAAAAATAACAAAGCTAACATTATATAGGGAACTTGACTGTGCAAAAATAAGCGGTTTTGTGGCAAATGCTGACGGCAAAAAAGAAAAGAAGAGGACAAACCAAGGATGTTACAAAGTATGACACAAAAAATATCAAATAATGAAGATAATGTTAATAGGAATCAGGTGATTCTACAAATATTACTATTTTTCATAGATAAGATGAACAAAATATGAACAAAAAATTTGTTAGAAAAAAAATTAGAAAATCCTTGCATTGATTTTTATTTATAGTATAATAATAAATGAATAAATATAAGTCGGAAAATGCTTTGTTGCGGCACAAAGCATTGAGAAGGAGGAAACAAACGATGAAAAAACGAATGCGGCAAAAAATCCCCAAGATCCACTCCAAAAAAGGTATGACCTTGATTGAACTCGTTGTAGGCATTACGATTATTGTTATCGTCTTTGGTGCCACCTTGAGTGCTATGACCAACGGTTTTACCAACACTCTTTACAACGCCGAGGTTGACAAAACGGCGGCTCGGGCCGGTTCTCTGAATGAGGTCATGATGGAAGCGGCCGTAAAGCAGGGCTTTGCCAGTGCAACAGATGTGAATGCTCTTTATCCCAGCGGATCCCCCAAGGCGGATAACCCGATTAATCAGGCGGCTGTTTCCGTGGAACCGACGATTGAATATGTCCAGCCCCATCTGTTTCCGGCCAAAGACAAAGAGTTTCAGTATACCATTGTCGTCAACACCCACAGCAAGTTGAAAAAGGGCGGCAGCGAATATGAAATTAACGGCATTGAGATTCGCACCGTGGTGAACAGCGTCAAAGGAACCATCTATAACAACTCTTTTGTTGCGTATACAACACAATCTTAACAGGAGGTAAAACGATATGAAGAAACTGCGTGTTAAACGGCATTCTAAAAAAGGTTTTACCCTTGTTGAGCTGATTGTGACGATCGCAATTCTTGGCATGGTGGCCGGTATGGGCGTTGGCATTGTGGGACAGGCTCTCCAGAATTACTCCAAAGCACAGATC
>CADCOZ010000053.1 GCA_902803125.1 uncultured Ruminococcus sp. | reverse complement strand
TTGCTTCTATCTATCTGGACGGCGGCATGGAGGAAGCCCGAAAGTTTATACTGCGGTTCGTAGAACCGGAAATCAAGAATCCACGTCCCAGAGCTTTCAAGGACTATAAAACGATGCTCCAGGAAATTATCCAGAAGAATCCGGAGGAACACCTCACTTATGTGCTGATTGGCGAACAGGGTCCCGACCACGACAAGCATTTTACCGTGGAAGTACACCTGAATAATAATGTTATCGGTCGGGGCGGCGGCCGCAGTAAGAAAGAAGCCGAACAGCAGGCCGCACGGCAGGTATTGGAGCTGATGGGCTATTGAAACACGCCAATATCGCTTTATTTGTACCGCATAACGGCTGTCCGCACCAATGCAGTTTTTGTAACCAGCGTACCATTACCGGGCAGTCGCAACAGCCAACCCCCGAAGATGTCCGACAAGCGGCACAGTTGGCCGCCGCTCACTTGGGGGAACACGCCCGAAATGCGGAAATTGCTTTTTTCGGCGGCAGTTTTACCGCCATAGACAGAACTTATATGCTGACCCTTTTGCAGGCGGCTTATCCGTTTATCCAAAACGGCACCTTCGGCGGCATTCGTATTTCCACCCGACCAGATGCCATTGACGAAGAAGTGCTGACCCTGCTGAAAGCGCACGGTGTCACCGCCATTGAATTAGGGGCGCAAAGTATGTCAAACGAGGTATTAACAGCGAATCACCGTGGTCATACCGCCCAAGATGTAGAAAAAGCGTCCCATCTTATCAAGAACTGTGGCTTCTCTCTTGGCTTGCAGATGATGACCGGCCTGTACCGGAGCAGTGACGACACCGACCGTCAAACAGCGGCACAATTAGCGGCTTTACACCCCGACACCATGCGGATTTATCCCACCGTGGTGCTGGCGGGTACAGAATTAGCGGCTCTGTATGAACAAGGTCTTTATCACCCGCCGACCGTTGCACAAGCCGTATCGCTGTGTACCGACCTGCTCCAATTTTTTGAAGACCGGCACATTCGCATTATCCGTTTAGGCCTGCACGACAGCGACACCCTGCGGCAAAACCAAATCGCCGGTGCCTTTCACCCCGCCTTTCGTGACCTATGCGAAAGCGAGCGAATGTACCGCCGCACCCTCACCCTATTATCCGAAGCCGGCCTGACCGGCGGGCAGGTCACTTTTTCTGTCCACCCCTCCTCCCTCTCCCGTTTCATCGGTCACAAACGCCAAAACATCACTCGCCTGCATCAACTCGGCTTCTCCCCTCTCATCCGTCCCGACCCCTTAGTGTTGGAGGGCGTTGCCCTCCAAACCTCCCACCAGGGGCTTTGCCCCTGGCCTCCACAAGCCTTTGAAAAGCTTGCGAAAAACTTTTGTGTTGATGGTTATCATCGTTTTCTCCCAAGGGAAAGATAAACCATATCGGGAGAATAATGCGTGAGGAACCAAAAGTCAACCAATTCAAGGAAGAGGAGAAATAAATAATAAAGAATAACGAATAACGAATAAATAATAATGTGTGAGAAACTAAAAGCCAGCGAATTGCGGGAGGGGGTTCCCCCAAGTGGCTAACCTCAGGAAAAAGATAAAGAAGGAATAGAATGAAATTAAAGGCATTAGAAGTACAGGGATTTAAGACGTTTCCGGACAAGACACGGCTGGATTTTACCAACGGCATTACCGCCGTTGTGGGTCCCAACGGAAGCGGAAAAAGCAATATCAGCGATGCCATACGCTGGGTGCTGGGTGAACAATCCGCCAAGTCCCTGCGGTGTTCCCGCATGGAGGATGTCATCTTTAACGGCACACAACAGCGTAAAAAAACAGGCTATGCACAGGTCACGCTCTCCATTGACAACAGCGACCGTTCACTGCCTTTTGACGGTGATGAAGTCGCCGTCACCAGACGATTCTACCGCTCCGGCAACAGTGAATACCTGATTAACCATACCAACGTCCGCTTACAGGATATTCATGAACTGTTTATGGATACGGGTCTGGGACGTGACGGCTACTCCATGATCGGACAAGGAAAAATAGATTCGATTGTGTCCACCAAAAGCGAGGACAGACGAGAAATTTTTGAAGAAGCGGCGGGTATTTCCCGTTTTCGCTACAAAAAAGCAGAAGCCGAACGCCGCTTGGATAAAACCGAGGAAAACCTTGTTCGCCTGCGGGATATTCTCTCCGAACTGGAAGGACGGGTGGAACCTCTGCGGATACAGTCGGAAAAAGCCAAGGCTTATTTGGTCTATGCCGAAGAAAAAAAAGGACTGGAAATTGCCCTTTGGCTCAAAACACTGGAAAAATCTGCCCTGCAAATCCGTGAACAGGAAGATAAACTTTCCGTTGCCCAAGCACAATATACCGCTGTGGAACAGGCTTTAGAGGCCGTGCAAGCGGAAAGTGAACAGATTTTTACACAGCAAAGCAGTTTTACCGCCCAAGCCGATGAATATCGCCGCCGCCGCTCGTCAGCCGATGAACAGGCCGCCGCTAAACAAGCGGATATTTCTGTTCTGCAAAACGACATTCGGCACAATGAACAGTCCATTGAACGCATGAAGGGCAGTATGGAAGAACTGCAAAAAAACGGTGCGGCTTTGGTACTGTCTATTCAGGAAAAAGAAGCCGCTGTAGCAGAAAGTGAGAAAATCCTCACAGCTCGGCAGGCAGAACTGACCAAAACCGAACGAATGCTGGCGTCCCTGCGTTCGGACGAGAACCGCTCCGGCGAACGGCTGGATGCGATGGCCGCCCATATTGCGGCACTGAATAAACAGGCTTCGGAAGAAAATATTCGCTACATGACCTCTTCGACCTCTATTGATGAACTGACCAAACGCTCACAAGGGATTGCCAATAATCTGCGGGCAAAGAATTCACAGATAAACACCCTTCAGGATATCATCGGGCAATATGATGTCATGCTGTCCGACCACAGCCGACAGTATGCCCTTAAACAGCAGGAATTGAAAGAGCAGGAACAGGCGGCCGCACAAACCCGCCAACAGTGCGAAACCCTGAAGCAGTCTGCTGAAAAGATTGTTTCCCAAAGCCGTCAGCTATACGAAAAAGCCCGTATTTTAGAGGAACTGGAACGCAATTTGGAAGGCTTTGCCCACAGCGTTAAGCTGATTATGAAAGAAAGCAAAAAAGGAACCCTCAGCGGCATTCATGGCCCCGTGTCCCGTGTCATCAAGACACCCGCAGAATATACCGTTGCCATTGAAATCGCTTTGGGTGCCGCTATGCAGAATATCGTCACTTCTACGGATACCGATGCCAAAAAAGCGATTGCTTTCCTGAAAAAGCATGACGGCGGCCGTGCCACGTTCCTGCCGATGACCACCATTAAAGGCCGTGAACTGAATGAAAGCGGCTTGGAACGCTGTGAAGGCTTTATCGGGATTGCCTCATCCCTCTGCACCTGCGAGGACTGCTACAAAGGTATCCTGTACAATCTGCTGGGCAGGATTGTTATCGCCAAAGATTTGGACTGTGCCGCAGCAATCGCCGCACAGTTCGGTTATCGTTTCCGTGTTGTCACACTGGACGGGCAGGTGGTCAATGCCGGCGGTTCGCTGACAGGCGGTTCTCTTGCCAAAAATACCGGTCTGTTGGGTCGAGCGGCAGAAATTGAAACCATGCGGCAAAAAGCCGCCGAAACTGCTCAATTGGCCGAAGCCGAAAAAGAAAAGTGTCGGCAGGCCGAAGCCGCTTTGACCGCCCAACAGGAAGAAGCCGCACAGATACAGCAGGCGTTAACCAAAATCAACGAAAGCCGCATCAAGATAGAAACCGAGCAGAAAAGCCGCCGCACAGAGTTGGAAGCCGTTCAGCAGGCTCAGCGGGATATTCGGGCAGAACAGCAGGAATCACAGAATCGTCTGGCAGAATTACAGACCATCCGAGAGCAGGCTCGTTCCGCTTACGATACCTATACGGCAGAAATTGCCAAGCAGGAGGAGCTTTTGCAAGTGCTGTCGGGTTCCCGCAGTGAGTATGTCAGAAAGCGGGAAAAACTCAGTGAACAGTTACAGGAACTGCGGCTGGCCGTGCTGACCGTTGAAAAAGATATAGCGGCGGCCAAAAACGACATCACCAATGACCGTCTGCGGCAAAGCAGTGCCGCAGAATCCCTGACCCGCAGTCAGGAGGAAATCACCTCTCTGCAAACACAGAACCGGAACATTCTCGCCCGCATTACGGCTCTGACACAGGAGCGGCAAACCCTGATAGATACATCCGCTTCTTTGAAAGAACAAATCGAACAGATGACCCAACAGCGGATGGCACTGGAAAAGCGTTCTGTCGATTTGCGAAAAACCGAGCGGGAAAAAACCGCCGAACGGGAAAATCTCAGCGGCGAAGTCGCACGACTGGAGGAACGCCGCAACAATCTTCAGAAACAGTATGACGAAATCACCGCCAAACTCTGGGAGGAATATGAACTGACCCGCCGTGAAGCCGAAAAAGCGGCGGCGGACATCACCGAGGTCGGTCAGGCACAACGGCGGCTGGCCGAACTGAAACAGAAAATCAAATCCCTGGGCAGTGTAAACGTGGCAGCGATTGAAGAATATAAAGAGGTCAGCGAGCGTTACGCCTTCATGAGCGAGCAGTTAGGCGATGTGGAGCGTTCCAAAGCCGAACTGCTGAAGCTGATTACCGATCTGACCAAACAGATGCGGGAAATCTTTATCGAACGCTTCAAACAAATCAACGAGCATTTTTCGGCAACCTTTATTGAACTGTTCGGCGGCGGCAAGGCTTCCCTTTCTCTGACCGACCCCGAAAACGTCCTGACCACGGGCATTGAAATTGCCGTGGAACCGCCGGGAAAGATTGTTTCCCATATCGAATTATTATCCGGCGGCGAAAAAGCACTGGTGGCGATTGCTTTGTACTTTGCCATCATGAAGGTCAGTCCTTCGCCGTTTTGTGTCATGGACGAGATTGAAGCCGCCTTGGACGATGTCAACGTCTACCGCTTTGCTTCGTATCTGCGGCGAATGAACAGCCGCACACAGTTTATCTGCATTACGCACCGCCGAGGTACCATGGAAGAAGCCGATGTTCTCTACGGTGTGACCATGCAGGACAGAGGCATTTCCAAACTGCTGGAACTTCATGCCGGTGAAATCGAGCAGAAATTAGGCATAAAAGCCTGAAAACCTGTTGAATCTCCTGCCCCAAAAACAAACAGCATTTCTGCGGCGTGCAGGGGCAGGAACTATAAGGAGGAATGAACATGGGCATATTCCATAAAATTCGGGAAGGACTTCGCAAAACCAGAGATGCTATTTTTGGCAGAATCGACCAGATGCTCAAGTCCTTTACCAAGATTGACGAGGAACTTTTTGAAGAACTGGAAGAACTGCTGGTCATGGGCGATGTCGGCATTGAAACATCCGAAAAGATTTGTGACGAGCTGAGAAAGCGTGTCAAACAGCGGGGCATTACTGACCCGTCCATGATTTACGGTCTGCTGTCGGAGGTCATCACGGAAATGCTGCAGGGCGGTCAGGAACTGCACCTCAGCACCAAGCCTTCTGTGATTCTGGTGATTGGTGTCAACGGTGTCGGCAAGACCACGACCATCGGCAAAATGGCGGCTCGCTTTGTCAAAGAAGGCAAGCGTGTGACACTGGCGGCGGCAGATACGTTCCGTGCGGCGGCCATTGACCAGCTGCAAATCTGGGCAGACCGTGCCGGTGCCGATATCATCAAACAGAATGAGGGTTCCGACCCCGCCGCCGTAGTATTTGATGCGATTTCTTCCGCCAAAGCACGGGGCAGTGACATTGTGATTGCCGATACCGCCGGCCGCCTGCACAACAAACGGCACCTGATGGCAGAACTGGAGAAAATCAACCGTATTATTGACCGTGAACTGCCCGATGCCGACAAGGAAGTTTTGTTGGTACTGGACGCTACCACCGGTCAGAATGCGGTCAATCAGACCAAAGAATTCAAAACTGCCGCCGGTATTACGGGCATTGTCCTGACCAAACTGGACGGTACCGCCAAGGGCGGCGTGGTACTGGCGATTCGGGAAGAACTGGATGTGCCGGTGAAGTTTATCGGTGTCGGTGAGCAGATTGACGACTTACAGCCCTTTGAACCGGAAGAATTTGCCCGTGCCTTGTTCGGTGCCGATGAACGGGAAGAAGAAGTTCCGACCATTGACCAGATGGCCGAAAAGCCGGACAAACCCGCCGAAGAACCCGAACCGAAACAGCCTTCGGAAATGGAAGCTATCTGGGCAGAGATTGATGCCCAAGCCGCCGCCGATGCCGCTGAAGCCGCACAGACCCAAGCACCCGAACCAACCGAAGAAGAACTTGCCCAAAAGAAAGAAGCCGAACGGCAGGAAAAAGAGAAACGGGCCGAAGCACGTCAGCACAGAGCCAAGAGCAAATATAACTGGAGTACCGCACCGGCGGCCGAAACCCCCGCTGATGACGATTGGTTTGAAAAGTGGAAGAGCGGCTCCGATGAATAATTTTCTCAGCTTTTGAAATAAACATCAGGAAAGAAGGCAGACGACATGATTTTTGTCATCGCATCTCATAACAAGAAGAAGATTGAAGAACTGGAACGCATTTTATCGCCCCTCGGCATTTATGCCAAAACGCCCGAACAGCTCGGCAAGGAAAGCATTGATGTGGAAGAAACCGGCACGACCTTTGAGGAAAACGCCATTTTGAAAGCAAAGGCCATCTGTGAATTAACCGGAATGCCGGCGATTGCAGACGATTCCGGTCTTTGTGTAGCGGCTCTGAACGGAGCGCCGGGTGTCTATTCGGCACGGTATGCCGGCGAAAACGCCACCGATGCCGACAAGATTCAGAAACTGCTGAACGAGCTGGTCAAAACCGGCAGCAGTGACCGCAGTGCCTATTTTGAATGTGTCATCTGCTGTTATTTTCCCAACGGCGAAACCCTGCTGGCACACGGACGCTGTGACGGCACCATCGGCTATGCCCCAAGGGGTACCAACGGTTTTGGCTATGACCCGATTTTCTTTGTCGAGGGCAACAAAACCTTTGCCGAACTGAGCGATATGCAGAAAGACGTTATCAGCCATCGGGGACGGGCTCTCAAGGAACTGTCCGTGATGCTGGCGAAAAAATATCCGCAGAACTGACCGTCAAAACAGCCAAGGATAGCACAAGGAAGGAAAGAAACCATGCTGACAAGTAAACAAAGAGCATTTTTACGCTCCTTAGCGATTAACGAAGACACCATTCTGATGATTGGCAAAGGCGGCCTGAGCGATGCCATTATCAAGCAGGCCGACGATGCCCTCAAAGCCCGTGAACTGATCAAAGGCAAGGTACTGGAAACGGCCGAATGCACCTCCCGTGAAGCCGCCGACCAAATCGCCTCTGCCACCCTCAGTGATGTCGTCCAAGTCATCGGCTCCAAATTCATCCTCTACCGCCGCAACCCCGACGACCCCAAAATCGAGCTTCCCTCTTCCAAAAAACACCGCCGCTGAATGTTGGAGGGCTTCACCCTCCAAACCTCCCACCAAGGGCTCTGCCCTTGGAATCCCTAAAGGGACTAACTTCGTGTCGCCCGCAAGCCTTTGAAAAGCTTGCG
>CADCOZ010000052.1 GCA_902803125.1 uncultured Ruminococcus sp. | reverse complement strand
CGTTTCGCCGATATAAGCCGCATAAGAGGGCGTACAGCAAAGAATCGTTGCATTGAGGTCCATCATGAACTGAATCTGTCTGTCGGTATTGCCGCTGGACATGGGCAGGGTCAGACAGCCGACTTTATGGGAACCGCCGTTCAGACCGGGGCCGCCGGTGAACAGACCGTAGCCGTAGCAGACCTGACAGACATCTTCATTGGTGCCGCCGACCGCCACAATGGCTCTGGCACAGCATTCTTCCCACATATCCAAATCCTTCTGGGTGTAGAAAGCCACCACTCTTTTGCCGGTGGTGCCGGAAGTGGACTGAATGCGGACACAGTTTTTCAAATCCGTTGCCAACAGACCGTAGGGATAGGCTTCCCGCAGGTCGTCTTTCTTGAGGAAGGGGAGCTTGTGCAAATCCTCAATACCCTTGATATCCTCCGGCTTTACGCCTTTGGCATCCATCAGGTCACGATAGTAGGGGACATTGTCATAAACATGACGCACCTGTCTGACGAGTTTTTCGCTCTGGAGTTTCTGAATGTCCTCCAAAGGCATGGTTTCCTGTTCCGGCTGAAAATATTGCTTTGCCATACGTTTCACTCTTTCCTTTTCTGTTTTTCTTGATTCCGGGAAAACCCTTTCCCTAAAACCGCTGTGCTTTGTCCCGCTCTATGCAGGATTTAGTTGTTATAACCGAGAGCAAACGCTTTCTTGTTGATTTCAATAAAAGCGGGTTTGACAATCTTTTCAATGGCACTTTCCCATTTCTCATAGGGGATATCAAAATACTTGGCCAAACGCCCCATCAAAACGATGTTGCAGGCCTTAGCGGAACCGGCTTCAGAAGCCAGTGACAGGGCATCAATGGCATCGACCTGAACGCCCTTGGCGGTGATTTCGTCCAGAATGCCGGCGGGATAAGCGGTACTGCCGATAATCACGGGCATCGGGTCAATCTGCTGGGTGTTGACGATAACCGTACCGTCCTTTTTCAGGTTGCGGATATAGCGGGCGGCTTCGAGCTTCTCAAAGCTGACGATGAAATCGGCTTCCCCTTCTTCAATGACGGGTGAATAGACCTTGTCGCCGAATTTAACATAGGTGACCACAGAGCCGCCTCTTTGGCTCATACCGTGTACTTCACTTACTTTCACGTCATAGCCTTCATCGACCAGCAGACGGCCGAGCAGTTTAGAAGCCAGCAGGGAACCCTGACCGCCGACACCGACAATCATAATATTTTTGGATGCCATATTATTCACCCTCCTTTTCAAACGCATCGAACGGACACAGACCGGCACAGACACCACAGCCGATACACAGGGTGTTGTCCACGACAGCGTGACCCTCTCTGAATGAGATAGCGGGACAGCCGAACTTCATGCAGCGTTTACAGCCGCGGCACTTATCGGGATTGACAGACAGGGGCTTTTTCGGCTTGACGTATTTCAGCAGAACGCAGGGACGGCGTGAAATAATCACGGAAGGCTCATTCTTGGCCAGTTCCTCTTTCAGCACTTTCTCGCATTCCTCTAAGTTGTACGGGTCAACGACACGCACGGAATTGATGCCGATGGAATAACACAGAGCCTCCAGATTGACCTTTCCGGCGGGGTCGCCTTTAATATTGTAGCCGGTGGTGGGGTTCTGCTGGTGACCGGTCATACCGGTGATGGAGTTATCGAGAATAATAACGGTGGAATTGGACTGATTATAGGCAATATTGATTAAGCCTGTCACGCCGGAATGCATAAAGGTGGAGTCACCGATGACACAAACGGTTTTGTTTTCGGTATCGGTGCCGCCGGCTTTGTTGTAGCCGTGCAGACCGGACACGGAGGCACCCATGCAGAGGGTCATATCCAGAGCGTTCAGCGGGGGCATGGAACCGAGGGTATAACAGCCGATATCCCCCAGTACGGTAATTTTATTCTTGGCCAGCACATAATACATTCCTCTGTGCGGACAGCCGGCACACATCATCGGGGGTCTGACGGGAACAGCGGTATCGGTGCCGACACTTTCTTTAGCGGGCAGGTCAAACGCCTGTGCAATAGTTTTTTGTGAAAACTCGCCGAGCAGAGAGAATTTTTCCTTGCCGATGACCTTCACGCCGTTGATTTTGCAGTGGGTTTCGATAATCGGGTCAAGTTCTTCGATGACATAGACCGTGCCGACCTTGGCGGCAAAGTCTTTTATCAGCTGAACCGGCAGAGGATTGACCATACCCAGCTTGAGTACCGAAACGCTGTCACCGAACACTTCCTTCACATACTGATACGAGGTTGAGGAAGTAATGATGCCAAAATCATAACTTCCGTTCCCTTCTTCGATGCGGTTGAGCGGAGAAGTTTCGGCGTAGGCGGTCAGCTTTTGGGTTCTTTCTTCCACCAGCGGATGACGCTTGATGGCATTGGCAGGAGCCATGATATATTTCTGGGGATTTTTGACATATTCTCTGGTGACTTCGATTCTTTCGCCCTTTTCGACAATGCTCTGGGAGTGTGCCACACGGGTACACATCTTGATAAAAACGGGGGTATCGAACTGTTCGGACAGTTCAAAGGCGATTTTGGCAAAGTCGAGTGCTTCCTGAGAATCGGCGGGTTCAAGCATCGGCACCTTGGCGGCGACGGCATAATGACGGGAATCCTGTTCATTCTGGGAGGAGTGCATACCGGGGTCATCGGCCACGCAGATGACCATACCGGCGTTCACACCGGTATAAGACATGGTGAACAGCGGGTCGGCGGCCACATTCAGGCCAACGTGCTTCATACAGCAGACGGAACGCTTTCCTCTGAGAGAAGCACCGAAAGCGGTTTCCATCGCTACTTTTTCGTTGGGAGCCCACTCACAGTAGGCATCGCTGAACTTGGCGAACTCTTCTGTAATTTCGGTACTGGGTGTACCGGGATAGCTGGAAATCACGGCACAGCCGGCCTCATAGAGGCCTCTGGCCAGTGCCGCATTACCAATCAATAACTCTTTCATGTAATGAATCACCTCTTGGGTTAGTTTGGGGGTCTGTCCTCATTCCTTACGAAAATAGCCGGTCTAATGACCTTACGGCTGTCCGCAGGAAAGACAACCTGACACCATTCAACAAAATCAGCTTTTTTAGGAAGGGGGTCCGGGGGAAAAACCTTTTTTCACTTGAAAAAAGGGTTTCCCCCGGTGGGGTTTGGGGCAAAGCCCCAACATTACTGGGTGCGGAGGTCAACAATGCGTTTGGCTTTGCCTTGGAAGCGTTCGATGGTTTTGGGGGCTACGAGGGTGACTTTGGTGCGAAGGCCGAGAATGGACTGCATTTTGGCTTCGATGTGCTTTTTGAGGTCGCTCAGACGCTGGTAGTTTTCGAGAAGCTCGGCATTGTCCAGCTCGACTTTGATTTCAAGGCTGTCCTTGAAGTGTTCACGGGTGATAATCAGCATATAGTGGGGAGCAATATCCTTGATGTTGATGAGAATGTTCTCGATTTGGGTCGGGAACACGTTCACGCCCTTGATGATCAGCATATCATCGGTTCTGCCCATAGTTTTGGCCATGCGGGCATGGGTGCGGCCGCAGGAACACGGTTCATAGGTGATTTTTGTGATATCCTTGGTACGGTAGCGGAGTACGGGCATCGCTTTGCGGGTCAGGGTCGTGATGACCAGCTCGCCGACTTCGCCTTCGGGCAGACGTTCGCCGGTGTCGTGGTTGATGATTTCGGGCAGATAGTGGTCTTCGGCAAAGTGCATACCGTTGCGGGCTTCACAGTCGCCGGATACGCCGGGACCGCCTAATTCCGTCATGCCGTAGTTGTCCGATACACGAATGTTGAAGTTCGCTTCAATCTGGGAACGCATGGCAGGCGTACACGGTTCGGAACCGAGAATGCCCAAACGCAGTTTATAATCCGACAGCGGATAACCGGCTTCTTTTACGGCTTCCGACAGATAGAGAGCATACGAAGGGGTTGCCACCAGTCCGGTGACACCGTAGTCACGCATCATCATCAGCTGCTTTTCGGTATTGCCCGAAGAAGCGGGAATGACCGTGGCACCAATGTTTTCCATGCCGTAGTGCAGACCCAAAGCACCGGTGAACAAACCATAGCCAAAGCTGATTTGGATAACGTCATCTGCCGTAACGCCGCCGGCAACGGCCACACGAGCCACTAAATCCGCCCAGATTTTCAGGTCTTCCTTGGTGTAGACACCAACAGTCGGTTTGCCGGTGGTGCCGGAGGAAGCATGGATACGGACAATATCCTTCATCGGAACAGCGGCCAGACCAAAGGGATAGTTGTCACGGAAATCGTCCTTGGTGGTGAAAGGAATATACTGGATATCAGACAGTTCCTTGATTTTGGAGCCATCGCCGACACCGCAGTCGGTCAGCCGCTGATGATACAGCGGAACATTGTCATAGCAATACTTGACGGTTTGTTTCAGCCGTTCCAGCTGAATGCGTTCAATTTCCGCTCTGGGGAGCGTTTCAATGTCTTTCTGGAACATCATGGTGCATCATTTCCTTTTTTTGGATTTTTTGTTAGGGGTTTGTTTGGCGGACTTTTTGGCGGCTGATGGAGCCGGAGCGGGCTGTTCTTCCTCTTCTTCCATAATCGACTGCTTGGAAGAAACGAGTACCTTTTTATTGTAGCAGGAGAAAATACTTTCCTGCCGTTCCTTGTCCTTGGCGGGAGCAATCAGTGTAATAATCGGTGTCAGGACAAGGCCGAGAAGCATGGCAAGCATACCGGCGTTGATGGGGGACTTGAAATATTCCAGCACGGCGTTGTCAAACTTGATGCCGGCCATGTTGCAGACAAAGGAAGCCAGTGAAATGCCGATACCCAGAACGAAGTTGATCCAGACAGCTATTCTCGGCACACGCTTCATGTACAAGCCATAGAGGAACGGGGCTAAGAAGGCACCGGCCAAGGCTCCCCACGATACACCCATCATTTGTGAAATGAACATAACCGGAGATTGTGCCTGTACAATCGCAATCACTGCTGAAACAATGATAAAGAACACGATGAAAATCCGCATCCAAAGGAGCTTTCTCTTTTCTTCCATGCCTTTTTTCGCACAGAAAACAGGGTCGATGAAGTCCATTGTCAGCACGGAACTGGAGGTCAGCACCAAGCTGGACAGCGTACTCATGGAAGCAGACAGCACCAAAATCACCACAATGCCGATGAGCACGGCGGGAAGGTTTTCGAGCATGGACGGGATAACAGAGTCATAGCCGCCTTCGGGCTTGCCGTCAGCCCCTGCGGTGCCGAACAGACGGCCAAAGCCGCCGAGGAAGTAACAGCCGCCGGCCACGATAATCGCAAAGATGGTGGAAACAATGGTGCCGGTGCTGATGGATTTTTCGGACTTGATGGCATAGAATTTCTGCACCATCTGCGGCAGACCCCAAGTACCAAGGGAAGTCAGGATAACCACGCCGATCAATCCGAAGATATCCGGCCCGAAGAACGAGGCAAAAACGCCGTTGAATTCGTTGCCGCCGGCGGTGGTGGTGCTTTCCTGCGATAATTTGGCGATACTTTCGGTCAGACCGCCGTTAACCTGCATAACAGCGGCAATCACTGCCACAATGCCGACCAGCATGATAATGCCTTGGATAAAGTCATTGATGGCCGTTGCCATATAGCCGCCCAAAACGACATAAACGCCGGTCAGAGCCGCCATCGCAAGGACGCAATAGGTATAGGGAATACCGAACGCCATTTCAAACAGACGGGACAAGCCGTTATACAGCGATGCGGTATAGGGAATCAGGAAGATAAAGATAATAGCGGCGGCGGCAATTTTCAGTGCCTTGGAATCATACCGCTTGGCAAAGAAGTCCGGCATGGTGGCGGAATCGAGGTGCTGTGTCATAACACGGGTACGCCGTCCCAGAATGTTCCACGCCAGCAGGGAACCGATAAAGGCGTTGCCCAGACCGATCCATGTAGAAGCCAGACCGAACCGCCAGCCGAATTGTCCGGCATAGCCGACAAAAATAACGGCTGAAAAGTACGAGGTACCAAAAGCAAAGGCGGTCAGCCACGGGCCAACCGACCGGTTGCCCAGCACGAAGCCGTTGACATTGGTGGCCTGTTTGCGGCAGTAGATGCCGACACCGATCATGACGGCAAAGAAGACCACCAAAAACAGGATTTTGATGAACATATCCATTGTTTTTTCTCCTCCATCCTTTTTTCTTCAAAGGAAATATTATTTGAAAAATATGTGCTATAGTCTATGTTGCCTGCCGCTGAAAAAGCGGTTTGGTTCATAAAGCAGGCACATATTATTTCAGAAAGTAATGAGGCGGTAAAGCAGATGATTATTGATTTTCACACCCACGTTTACCCGGACGCCATCGCCGAGCGTACCCTTTTGGCTCTGCACAGCCATGCACCGGAAGTGACAGCCTATACCAACGGCACGGTCAGCGGTCTGCGGCAAAGTATGCGGCAGGGCGGCGTTGACAAGTCCGTTATTTTGCCCGTTGCGACCCGCAAAGGACAGTTCGACACCATCAACCGTTTTGCCAAACAAATCAATGATACTTATGACGATTTGATTTCTTTCGGCGGTATTCATCCCGATGATGACAACATTCCCGAAAAACTGCAATACCTGAAGGATAATGGTTTTCGGGGCATCAAAATCCACCCCGACTATACCGGCACCTTTATTGACGATGAGCGGTATCTCACTATTTTGTGCGAATGTGCCAAACGCGGCTTATTGGTGGTGACCCATGCCGGCGTGGATCCGGCGTTTGATGTGATTCACTGTCCACCGCAGAAAGCACGGGAGGTGCTGGCCTATGTAACCGCTCAGACAGGGGTGCAGGAGCCTTTTATCATTTTTGCCCATCTGGGCGGAATGTATGTGTATGAAGATGTCAAACAATACCTGATAGGGACGAACTGTTACATTGATATCAGCTGTTCGTTCCGTTCACTGGGCAGCTATTGTGATACAGATGATGAAGAAGTGCTGTATGTCATCAAGCACCACGGTGCGGATAAAATACTGTTTGCTACGGATTCCCCGTGGAACAGTCAGCAGGCCTTTGCGGAGCATTTCAAACAGCTGAAGGGACTGACCGACCAAGAGAAAAACTTGATTCTCTATGAAAATGCCCAAAGGCTTTTATATGCGAAATAGGGCTTCTGTCCGTCCGCCTTTATGCAGGAGATACCAAAAATACCGATAAAATGCCCCTTTTCACGGCAGAAATCACTTATCCATTATAAAACTTTACGCTGTTAAAGTCAATTCCTTTAACCATGATAGGGAATCATCAGAAATTACGAATTTTGAAAGATTGATTTATGCATAATGTTGAAGTTGTCGGTCAAAAAGCTGTATTTCAGACATTCAAAAGTGAAAAATTATGCGGTTTTAGAAAATATGGTTGGATTTGGAGAACTTTTTCTCAGTATATTTTTTTATGACCGTTCGGGACGCTGGGAAGCGGTCAGATGAACCGATAAGGAGAGATTGACTTCACAGCCTGTTCTTTATTATAATGTAAACAGATACTTTGACGTTTACGGATCCGGAATATATAGAAAGGGTGAAAACGTATGTTCAGAAAGAAAACAGCACTTTGTTTAGCGATGGCCATTTTGTTGGGCGGGCTGACAGCCTGTGCGGGTTCCTCACAGGGGACGGCTTCCGAAAGCGGTGTGTCTGTGGTGTCGGCTCCCTCTGCGGTGGAGGAGTTGTCACAAGCGGACGAATCGTCTGCGGGGACTTCTCAGTCGGACAGCGAACCGGAAAGTTCCCAATCGGAAAGCAGTCAGCCGCAGGAAAGT